>JANPDB010000133.1:0-6062 GCA_031431255.1 Acidimicrobiia bacterium
CGTCGATCGAACCCCGGGGAGCCGTTCTTCCCGTCGTCGATGCCGTTCAACAACTACGCCGCGTTCATCGTGTTCGCGACCTTCGGGCTCGCATCACTGGCGGTCGGGTGGGCGATCACCTCGCTTCGGGTCGGCAATCGCCGGTGGGCCGGTGGCGGGTTCGGTTTCGCCATCCTCGCCAACCTCGCGGCCGGCAACATCATCTGGTTCATCGGCAACCAGTGGGAGGGCGCAGCGAACGCCCTGCCATGGTGGCTGCACTCCTATGCCCTGCTCTCCGTTGCCGGCGTCGCCTGCGCCATCGCACTCGGGGCTTCCGTCCTTGGTCTCGCCCGTGTCATCACGGCCCAGTCGACGGCGGAGGAGCCTCACGCCGCCATCGGCGCCACGTGGTTCCAGCACAGCGCCCTCGTGGTGTGGACCATCGTCTACTCGCTGATCTTCCTCTACAAGTAGGTCGGAAAGCCGCTCATGTTCAACCTCGGATCACGTGCCCTCTTCGTCACCAGCGGTCTCGCGCTGGTTGCTTCGCTCTTCTACGCCAGTCTCTCCACGGATCGCCTCGGCCTCTCGCTGCTTCTCGGCGCAACGGTGCTGGCAGCGTTGCTCGGCGGCGCGGGAGTCGTCGCTACGGGAGCAGCCGACCGGTTCGTGTTCACCGGTGACATCGACCCCGGCCGGTCGACCACGGTGCCGTCTTCACTGGCGCCGATCTGCGCGGCTCTCGGCGCCGGCTGTCTCATCGCCGGTGCCGCTCTCGGTGCCGCATTTGTCGCCGCCGGCATCGCCATCGGCGTTGCCTCCGGCGTAGCGTGGTTCGTGAGTTCTGGTCGGCAGGGTCCGGCCTATGTTCCTGCGGTCGCCCGGCGGGTGTCCGACTCGATCACCGTCCCGTTCGGCCTCCCCGTGGCGGCGACCGGCCTGATCCTGATCCTCGCGGTGTCGATCTCTCGGACGCTGCTCGCGGTGAGCAAGACCGCCTCGTGGATCATCGTCCTGGTCTTCGCCGCTGCGGTGTTCTTCGGTGGCATCCTCATCGCCATGCGCCCGAAGATCACCCGGCGGATGATGGTGGCGGCGATTACCGTGACGGTTCTTGCCGTCGGGGCGATGGCGGCGGTCGGTCTCGCCAACGGCGAGCGGAGCTTCGAGCACCACGAGAAACAGGGCGAAGGATACGGCGAGAAAACCGAGAAGGCGTCGGCGGTCGAGACCGCTGCTGCCGAATGACGATGAACGACGCCACCAACGCACATCAGGAAATGAACTCTGATCTCTCGATGACCTCCATGTCTTTTCAACGTTCTGCGGATTTGGCCGCCCTCGAGGAGGTCGGCCAAGCTCGTTCTGTGCGGACATCCTCCCGACGCCTCTTCGTCCCGGTCCTTGTCGGGCTCGGTCTCGTGCTGAGCGCGTGCCAGAAGCATCCCCAGAGCACGATCGACGTCGAAGGTCCGCAGGCCCGGTCAATCAACTCTCTCGGCATCCCCGTCCTGCTGATCGCCGCGGCGATCGGCGTGTTCGTCTACGGCCTCATCTTCTTCTGCATCGTCCGCTACCGGCGCAAGGGCGAAGACCACATCCCCAAGCAGATCCACGGCAACACCAAGGGCGAGATCGCGTGGACCGCAGCCCCGGCGGTGCTCCTCGCCGTCGTCGGTGTGCTGTCCGTCGGGAAGATCTTCGAGATTGCCGAAGCCCCGAAGAACGCACTCGACATCACTGTCGTTGGCCATCAGTGGTGGTGGGAGTACCAGTACCCGCAACCTGGCCAGACCAAGATGAATCCACAGTTGACCACCGGCGACGATCCGCTCGACGTTGACGCCGCGAAGGAGGAGGGGCGCGAGCCCCGCCAGATCGGCAATCTCATCAAGCAGGACGGACCGGTTGTCTCCACCGCTGGCGTTTTGCACATTCCGGCCGGGAAGAAGGTTGTGCTCCACATCACGTCCAAGGACGTCATGCACAACTACTGGGTGCCCAAGCTCGCCGGCAAGATCTATTCGATCCCCGGCCGCATCAACAAGCTCACCCTTGATTCCGATGCCAACGATGCCGGCAAGACGATCTACGGACAGTGTGCGGAGTTCTGCGGCACGTCGCATGCGAACATGCGCTTCAAGGTGAAGATCGACTCGCCCGAGGACTTCGCGAAGTGGCATGCCTCGATCGCCGCCCCGGCGAAGAAGCCGACGAGTGACCTGGCCATCGAAGGCGAGAAGCTCTTCAACGGCGGCGCTGGCTGCAACGCCTGCCATTACACCGAGCCGGACAAGGTCAACGAGGGCGCCAAGATCGGACCGAACCTCACCCACTTCGCCATCCGCGAGACGTTCGCCGGCGCGATCGCCAAGAATGACACCCGCAACCTCACGGCGTGGTTACGCAACCCGCAGGCGTTCAAGCCGGGCTCGCGCATGGTCATCCGCAAGCTCACCGACGACGAGATCGAAAAGCTCGTCGCGTACCTCCAGTCGCTGAAGGCGTAGCCGCAAGGCCTCGCACCTCACACGAAAGCAACTCACCATGGCGATCGTCCTCGAACCATCCCCGAATTCTCCGGCCCTCCCGGGTGGTGCAATCGCCGTCCGTCCGAAGCCGGTCGGCGACCCCGGTGTCCTACGCCGTCCGGTCGAGTCGACCAAGGGCATCGTCTCGTGGCTGACCACGGTCGACCACAAGCGCATCGGCATCATGTATGGCGCGCTCTCGCTGGTCTGGTTCGTGATCGGCGGCATCGAGGCACTGTTGATCCGCCTGCAGTTGGCGCAGCCGAACGGCGATGTCATCTCTGCCGACACGTACAACCAGATGTTCACCATGCACGGCACCACGATGGTGTTCCTCGTCGTCATGCCGCTGTCGAGTGCGTTCTTCAACTACTTCCTGCCCTTGCAGATCGGTGCGCGCGACGTCGCATTCCCCCGCCTGAACGCGCTGTCGTGGTGGCTCTTCGTGTTTGGCGGTCTGTTCCTGTACTCCTCGTTCTTTCTCGGCGGCGCGCCGAACGGGGGCTGGTTCGGCTATGCCCCGAACACCTCGATCACCTTCTCGCCGGGCCACAACATCGACTTCTGGATCTTCGGCCTCCAGATCCTCGGCATCGCCTCAACAGTTTCCGCGGTGAACTTCATCGTCACGATCATCAATATGCGGGCGCCGGGCATGACGCTGTTCCGCATGCCGGTGTTCACATGGATGACCTTCGTGGCATCGTTCCTCCTCCTCTTCGCCATGCCGATCATCACCGTGGCGCTCTTCTTGCTGATGTTCGACCGCAACTTCGGTGCGAACTTCTTCAACCCCGCCCAGGGTGGTGATCCGGTGCTCTGGCAGCACCTCTTCTGGCTCTTCGGCCATCCGGAGGTGTACATCCTGATTCTGCCGGCGATGGGCATCGTCTCCGAGGTGCTGCCGACCTTTGCCCGCAAGCCGCTGTTCGGCTACCCGGTGGTCGTGTTCTCCGGTATCGCCATCGGGTTCATGGGCTGGGGCGTGTGGGCCCACCACATGTTCGCCGTCGGACTCGGTCCGGTGGCGACCGCGGCGTTCAGTGTGTCGACGATGTTCATCGCCGTACCCACGGGGGTGAAGATCTTCAACTGGACAGCGACGCTCTGGGGCGGCGCGATCCGTTTCACCACGGCGATGTACTTCTCTGTCGGCTTCATCACCACGTTCGTGATCGGTGGTCTTTCAGGCGTCACCCACTCGGTCGTCTCCGCCGACACGCAGCAGACCGACACGTATTACATCGTCGCCCACTTCCACTACGTGCTCTTCGGAGGCGCGATGATGGGTCTGTTCTCGGGCTTCTACTACTGGTGGCCGAAGATCTTCGGAAAGTTGCTCAACGAACGGATCGGAAAACTCCACTTCTGGTTGATGCTCCTCGGCATGCACCTGACCTTTGGACCGATGCACATCGTCGGCCTCCAAGGCCAGCCGCGGCGTATGTACCGCTACGACAAGGGCATGGGCTTCGACTTCTGGAACATGGTCGAGACGGTCGGCTCGTTCATCATCGCGTTGTCCCTCTTGGTGTTCTTCACCAACATCGTGATCACCTCGCGGTCCAAAGCGGTTTCGCCTGCGGACCCGTGGGATGCCCGCACGGTCGAGTGGATGACCGACAGCCCCCCGAAGCCGTGGAACTTCGACGTGGTCCCGACCGTCCACACCGTCGACGAGTTCTGGCACCGCAAGTACGCCGAGGACGATGACGGATCCACGCGTCTGGTGGCAACGGCGGAACAGGTGCTCGCCCACGACCCCGTCGACCCCGCGTCGATCCACATGCCCTCACCGTCGTGGTGGCCGCTGATCGCCTCGGTCTTCTTTCCAGTGACGGCCTACGGCGTGCTGTATCACGCGTGGCCCGTTGCCGTGCTCGGAGGCGTCGGCATCCTCGCCGGCTTCTTCGGCTGGTCGCTCGAACCGTCCGCCGCTCCGCACGACGATCACCATGATGATCATGGTCACGACGGCGACCCCAACTCCTCGTTCGGCGAACTCGTCGCCGGAACCGCGCACTGAGAGCCAGCACCACATGACTGCTGCCACCGTCGACGTCGACCACGCCCACGCTCCTGCTTCAGCCGGACACGCGGACGATCACGGCCATCACGCCACCGCCACCGGCATCTCGAACGAGAAGGTCGCCATGTGGGCCTTCCTCGGGTCGGAGTGCCTGCTCTTCGGCGCCCTGATCGCCACCTACCTCGTCTATAAGGGACGCAGCATCAACGGTCCCTTCCCGAAAGACATCTACGACATCCCGTTCACCTCGGCCTCGTCGTTCATCCTGCTGATGAGCTCGCTCACCATGGTGCTCGCGGTCTCGTCGATCGAACGCAACGACCACAAGCGCCTGCGCCTCTGGCTGACGATCACGGCCCTGCTCGGGTCGTCGTTCATCGCCGGTCAGATCTACGAGTTCACCGCCTTCATCCGTGAGGGTCTCACGCTGAAGACGAACCTGTTCGGCTCGAGCTTCTACGTGCTCACCGGCTTCCACGGGGTCCACGTGACCCTCGGCATCTTGATGCTGCTGTCGCTGGTGAATCTCTCCCGCCGCGGCAAGATCACCCAGGCGAAAGCCGAGACCGTGGAGATCGTCGGTCTCTACTGGCACTTCGTCGACGTCGTCTGGATTGTCATCTTCACCGTGATCTACCTGATCCCGTGAGTCTCTCGTTGAGGAATCGTCATGAGTGCTGAACAGCTTCCCGCCCACTACTTCGACGAGAAGGGCGAGTACATCGGACCCGCCTTTACCGCACGGGACAAGCAGTACCTGAAGATCTTCGTGATCCTGCTGATCCTCACCGGCATCGAGGTCGGGCTCTCCTACACCCCGCTGGAGTCCAAGAAGGCTGCCTTCGCGCTGCCGATGCTGGCTCTTGCCATGATCAAGTTCGTCATCGTCGCCGGCTACTTCATGCACCTGAAGTTCGACTCCCCGCTGATGCGTCGCTTGTTCATCATGGGGGCGATCCTCGCCGGGTTCTGTTACTCCGCCGTGCTGTCGGCGGTCGGCCAGTTCGACGGCGCCGGGCACTGGATCGTGTATCTCGTGGTGTCGGCTGTGCTCCTGTTCGTCTGGGTGTTCCGTGGCAATGATGGCGTCGTCATGGGCGTCGACCACGGCGATACCGCGCCTGGCGGACACTGAGCCCTGCTCCGCCGGACCTTCCTGCGACAACCGTCACTCGTGGGGACGCTCTCCGATAGTTGGTTTCGCAGCCTGCGGTGCAAGGCTTTGACGTGATGTCTGATCTCCTCGCCGCCGCTCGGCCGACCGTCGGGTTCCACAGCCACCCCGACGTGATCATCGTCACGCTGGCCATCGCAACGTTCTTGTGGTGGGCATTCACCCGGCTCGGCCCGCGCGTGGTCGAACCGGGTGAAACAGTCGTCACCTACCGAAACATCCGCTGGGCGGTCATCGGCGTGGGACTGGTGTTCGTGTTCTCCTACTGGCCGATCCACGACATCGCCGAGGACTACCTCTTCCTCGCGCACATGATCCAGCACACCGTGTTCACCATGCTGGCGCC
>JANPDB010000134.1:0-1854 GCA_031431255.1 Acidimicrobiia bacterium
CGGCTGGGTGGTGGCGGGCGGCGGGGGCGGGGGTAGCGCGGACACGACATTGGACACGCACGACGGGTCGTAGGTGGCCTCCCACCTCAATGTTACGACCACCTGTCCGAGGGTGCCGGTGAGGTCGGTCAGCGTGATCAGGAACTGCGGCAGGGTGGAGGTCAGGGCCAGCGTGCTCAGGTCCACGGCGCCGTTCCCATCGAGCGGCTGGCTCGCCACCCCTGCAATCGCGTTGCCGTCGCTGTCCACGAAGGCGACCGAACCGGACCCGTACTGAGTTCTCGGGGGAGCGCTCACGAGCATTGAGAGCCACTTACTGGGAGCGCACGCCTGGCTCGGGACCACAAAGGACGCGGACAGCACCCGGATGGCGCCCTGTCCGCAGCTCCCACCGCTGAAGGCGTCGAAGTTCTGGATCTGCGCGCTGCCGCCGTCGGCGTTCACCCACAGGCAGGCCGGCCGCAGCGGGTCGGCGTTCACGGTGTACATGTAGTTCGCGTTGATGAGTATCTTCGGGAAGTTGTCGCAGCTAGCGCCGGTCGAGTAGCTGAAGCACGCCACACGGTCGAGCGTGCCGTCGGGCACGTAGACGCGTGCGCCGATTTGCACCGCGGGCCCGTTCCACCGCTCATTCCCACCGATGACCGCAGGCATCCCGGCCGGTGTCGGCGCGCTCGCGCCCGAGAGGTCGAAGCACTCGTCGGTGCCGGTCGGCAGGCAAAAGCCCGTGGTGCCGCCGGAGGAGTTGAGCAACGGGAACGCCGAGCCGTTGCTGCCGACGTAACCGGCCGGCAGTGTGATCGGCCACGAGCCCGCACAGGAACCCCCGGTGCTCGGGTCGAAGCAGCCCATGACGGAGGAGCTGTCGCTGAGGATTGTGGGCACGAGGACCTTCGCCCCGATGGTGGCAGTGGCAGGGACCGGAAAGGTGCCCGTGGCGAAGTTGCCGGCACCGACGTTGACCGTGAAGGGCTGGCTGGCGCAGGGGGCGAATGACGTCAGACTGAAGCACAGGAGCGTGTTGGCGGTGGCCGCAGTGCCGCCGGCCGATGATTGGCCCGTGACGTAGTTGAACGAGTACAGGTTCGAGCCGACCTTCATCGGGATGCTCGTGATGCCACCGTCACCCACGGCGCTCAGGGCCGTGAACCCACAGAAGAGGCTTGCCGGCAGCTGGTTCGTGTCGACGCAGACGACGCCGGCGGTGTTGTCGGAAGAGCGCGTCGTGTAGATGTACAGCTTCCCTGTGGCCTGGTCAAGGTACAGCCCCGGGTGACTCGATCCTGTGAATCCGTTGCTGTCGGCGTCGGTGATGACCTTGGAGTCCGTGTCCCAGCACTTGCTGGCATCGACCTGCTTGTGGCAAGCGAGGTTGAGCACGCTGGCGTGATGAAATACGTTATAGACGGCCGTCGGGCTGAGCGCGACATCCCAGCCGTCGCCACCCGAGCTGCCGGCGAAGTTCGACGCCGGAGGCACCGGAATGGTGATGTTCGCCGTGTACGTCACCGTGGTGGATTCGGCACCCACCGGCACTGCGAGCACAAGGCCCGACATGGCGATCACCACCCCCGTGACGATCCCGATCCGACCCGACCAACCCCGAACTTGCGACATGACAACCCCCCGTGCTAGTTGTTGGAACATAGGCACAAACTGTGGTTGAGAGCAAGCAGTTTTCTGTGCGCCAGGGATGCTGTTCAGCCCGATGTCACCCACCCTCGTTGAAACGCCGGGGGCGGAACCGCCGCAGACCGGGCAGGCGCGCCCGTGTGCCTCGGACCACTAGTCGGTGTGAATCGGGCGCACCGAGACGGGGGCTTCGCCGCCGATGAGGGGATGGTGGCAGGCGAC
>JANPDB010000135.1:0-6084 GCA_031431255.1 Acidimicrobiia bacterium
TCATCCGGCAAGATCCGCAAGTTCGCCCTGATGCGAGTCGAACACGACGGCGAGTACGCACTCGTGGCGTCCATGGGTGGAGCGCCGAAGAACCCGGGCTGGTTCCACAATCTCGTCGCCGAACCGCTCGTCGAGATACAGGACGGTCCGGCGCCGGGGGACTACCGCGTTCGGATCGTCGACGGCGACGAACGAGCCACGTGGTGGGAGCGATCAGTGGCGGTGTTTCCTACGTACGCTGACTATGCGAAAAAAACCGAGCGGGTAATCCCGGTCTTCGTCGCAACCCGCGTGAGCTGAGCCGAAAGGCTCGACCCGCTATCTCGTAGCCGCCGCCACGAGTGGTGCCGGCAGGTCCGATGCCCCCATCAGGAACTCATCGCATGCACGCGCCGCGGAGCGGCCCTCGGCGATGGCCCACACGATGAGGCTCTGACCACGACCCCTGTCACCGGCGACGAAGACCCCGTCGACGCTCGTGGCGTACGACGCGTTCCGGGCGACGTTGCCACGACCATCGAGGGCCACACCGAACTGCTCGAGGAGGCCTCCCTTCTCGGGTCCGAGGAATCCCATGGCGAGCAAGACGTAGTCGGCGGGGATCTCGAACTCGGACCCCTCCACCTTTTCGAACGTCGGCCGACCGCCAACGAACGCCGTGGCCACCTCGTGTCCTCGGATGGCCCGCAGGTGGCCGTCGTCGTCGCCCACGTACTCGGTGGTGGTCACGGAGTAGACCCGCTCGCCACCCTCTTCGTGGGCGGACGTGACCTTGTAGACGAACGGGAACAGCGGCCACGGATTGTCGACGGCCCGATCCTCGGGAGGCCGCGGCATGATCTCGAACTGCTTGATCGACGCCGCCCCCTGCCGATGGGCCGTGCCGAGGCAGTCCGCACCGGTGTCGCCGCCCCCGATGATCACGACATGCTTGCCCTTCACGTCGATGGGGGACGATGCGAAGTCACCGTGCTGGACCTTGTTCGCCGGCACCAGATACTCCATGGCGTAGTGGACCCCACGGAAGTTGCGGCCCGGCGCATCGAGATCACGAGCAGCTGTGGAACCGCCGGCGAGGACCACCGAGTCGAACGTGCTACGCAGTTCCTCGGCGCTGGGGTGACCGGGCTGACCCACATCGACACCGGTCCGGAACACGGTGCCCTCGGCCTTCATCTGCTCGAGGCGGCGGTCGAGGACCCACTTCTCCATCTTGAACTCGGGGATGCCGTAGCGCAGGAGCCCGCCGATCCGATCGGCACGTTCAAAGACGACGACGTCGTGACCGGCGCGGGTGAGCTGCTGCGCCGCAGCCAGGCCAGCCGGCCCAGAACCGATCACGGCCACCTTCTTACCGGTCTTGACCTTGGCGATGATCGGCTTGACGCGCCCCTCGTCCCATGCACGGTCGATGATCGTGTTCTCCACGGTTTTGATCGTGACGGGATCGTCGTTGATGCCGAGCACGCAGGCGCCCTCGCACGGCGCCGGGCAGAGGCGACCGGTGAACTCGGGGAAGTTGTTGGTCGCGTGCAGCCGCTCGATGGCTTCAGACCAATCGTTCTTGTAGACGAGATCGTTCCACTCCGGGATGAGGTTCCCGAGCGGACAGCCGTTGTGGCAGAACGGTATGCCGCAATCCATGCACCTGCCGGCCTGGGCCTTCAGCGCGGTGTCGGGAAACGGTTCGTAGACCTCTTTCCAGTCACGCAGGCGAACCGGAACAGGCCGACGCGTCGGCGTCGCCCTCCCGTGCTTCATGAAGCCACCGATCTCACCCATCAGACCCTCCCAGCAATTCGTACGTACACTGAACAACTCGACGCGACGAGCACCGAGGTCATGCCCGCGCCGCCGCCATGATGGCGTCGTTCACGTCTTCGCCTTTGGCCTCAGCCGATGACCGAGCCCGCAGCACCCGCTTGAAGTCCTGCGGCATGACCTTCACGAAGTGGCGGACCGCCTCGTTGAACTCGGCGAGCACGGCATCGGCCAATCCCGAACCGGTCTCCTCGTAGTGACGACGAATGTGCCGTTCGATCATCACACGGTCGTCCTCGGAGAGCGGGTCGAGGTCGACCATCTCCCGATTGACGAGAGCCGGGAACGTGCCGGTCGGGTCGTAGACATACGCAACGCCACCACTCATGCCAGCACCGAAGTTGCGGCCCGTGGAACCGAGAACGATGACGGTTCCACCCGTCATGTATTCGCAGGCATGGTCGCCCACACCTTCGACAACGGCAGTCGCACCGGAGTTGCGGACACAGAAGCGCTCGCCGACCACGCCCGCGATGTACGCCTCGCCGGCGGTGGCGCCGTAGAGGATGACGTTGCCGGCGATGATGTTCTCGTGTGACCGGAACGCTATCGGCGCGTCCTGAGAAGGGCGCAGAATGATCCGGCCACCCGACAGTCCTTTGCCGACGTAGTCGTTGGCGTCGCCTTCGACGCGAAGCGTGATCCCCCTGGGGACGAACGCTCCGAAGCTATTGCCAGCCGAGCCGGTGAAGCTCAACGAGATGGTGTTGTCGGGTAGACCGTCACCGCCGTAGCGACGGGTCACCTCGGCCCCGAGCATCGTGCCGACAGTGCGGTTGACGTTGCGAATCGGCATGTCGAGGCTGACCGGGCGGGCATCTTCGAGCGCGGGCCGGCAGTGCTCGATCAAGGTCTTGTCGAGCGCACGATCCAGCCCGTGGTCCTGCGACGAGGTGCAGTGCAACGACGATCCGTAGCGGTTCTCGACCTTGGCCAGAATGGGGGCGAGATCGAGGCCCGACGCCTTCCAGTGGGCCAGAGCGGCATCGGTGTCGATCACATCGACATGGCCGATCAGCTCCTGCATGGTGCGGAAGCCGAGCGATGCGAGCAGCTCCCGGACTTCCTCGGCGATGTACTCGAAGAAGTTCACGACGAACTCGGGCTTGCCCGAGAACTTCGCCCGGAGCTTCGGATTCTGCGTGGCGACACCGACCGGGCACGTGTCGAGGTGACACACGCGCATCATGATGCAGCCGCTGACGACCAGCGGCGCCGTGGCAAAGCCGAACTCCTCCGCACCGAGAAGGGCGGCGATGAGCACATCGCGACCGGTCTTCAGCTGCCCGTCACACTGCACGACAATGCGGTCGCGCAGCCCGTTCAGGATCAGCGTCTGCTGGGTCTCGGCCAGGCCCAGCTCCCATGGTGCCCCTGCATGCTTGAGCGAGGTGAGGGGCGAGGCGCCCGTACCCCCGTCGTGACCGCTGATGAGCACCACGTCGGCGTGGGCCTTCGAGACACCAGCGGCGACCGTACCGACCCCGACCTCGGCCACGAGCTTCACGTGGACGCGGGCCCGGTCGTTGGAGTTCTTCAGGTCGTGGATGAGCTGGGCGAGGTCCTCGATCGAATAGATGTCGTGATGGGGAGGAGGCGAGATGAGGCCGACGCCCGGTGTGGAGTGCCGGGTCTTGGCAATCCAGGGATACACCTTGTGCCCGGGCAGCTGACCGCCTTCGCCGGGCTTGGCGCCCTGAGCCATCTTGATCTGGAGATCATCAGCGTTCACCAGGTACTCGCTGGTCACGCCGAAACGACCGGACGCCACCTGCTTGATGGCACTGCGCTTCGAGTCACCGTTCGCCATCGGCACGAAGCGCTCCGGGTCCTCGCCACCCTCGCCGGTGTTCGACTTCCCGCCGATCCGGTTCATGGCGATCGCCAAGGTTTCGTGTGCCTCGGCACTGATGGAGCCGTAGCTCATGGCGCCGGTGGAGAAGCGCTTGATGATCGTCTCGATCGACTCGACTTCGTCGATCGGAATCGGGGTGCGACCGATCTCCTCGGCCGACTTGATCCGGAACAGCCCGCGCAGCGTGGCCAGGTTCGCGGACTGGTTGTTCACCAACGAGGTGTACTCCTTGAAGATGTCGTAGCGCTTGGAACGCGTGGCGTGCTGAAGCTTGAACACGGTTTCGGGGTTGAAGAGATGGAACTCTCCTTCGCGGCGCCACTGGTACTCGCCGCCCCAGTCGAGGGAGCGATGGGCACGAGTTGTCGAACGGTCCGGGTAGGCCATGGCGTGACGCGAGCCGATCTCCGACGCGATCTCGTCCAGGCCGATCCCGCCGAGCCGCGAGACGGTTCCCGTGAAGTACGCATCGATGACGTCGTTCCGGAGACCGATCGCCTCGAAGACCTGCGCACCCATATAGGACGACACGGTGGAGATGCCCATCTTGGACATGACCTTCAGCACGCCCTTGCCCATGGCCTTGATGTAGTTCTTCACCGCTTTGCGGGGATCGGCGTCGAGGTCGCCTTCGCGGATCATGTCCTCGATCGACTCGAAGGCGAGATACGGATTGATGGCGCTTGCCCCGTAACCGATGAGCAGGCACGCGTGGTGCACCTCGCGGCAGTCGCCCGACTCCACGATGAGACTCACGCGTGTGCGCGTCTTCTCGCGGATCAGGTGATGTTGCACCGCTCCGGTGAGCAGGAGCGAGGGAATCGGCGCCAGCTCCAGCGACGAATCTCTGTCCGAGAGAATGACGATCTTGGCGCCCTCGGCGATCGCCACGGAGACCTCGCTGCAGATCTCCTCGAGACGCTGGGCGAGCGACACGCCGCCCCCGGCCACTTTGTAGAGGCCCTTCACGACGTGGGGCCGATAGCCGGGAAGGTTGCCGTCGTCGTTGACGTGCATCAGCTTCGCCAGTTCGACGTTGCCGATGATCGGCGAAGTCAGGGCGATCTGCCGGCACGAGGACGGGCCGGGGTCGAGAAGATTCCCTTCGGGCCCAATGGACGATCCAAGGCTCGTGACGAGCTCTTCTCGGATCGCGTCGAGCGGCGGATTGGTGACCTGGGCGAACAGCTGCTGGAAGTAGTCGAAGAGCAGCCGGGGACGCTTCGAAAGAACGGCGATCGGCGTGTCCGTACCCATGGAACCCAGTGCTTCCAAGCCCGCTTTGGCCATCGGCTTGACGAGGATGTTCAGGTCTTCCTGGGTATAGCCGAACGTGAGTTGACGACGCAGCACCGACTCGTGCGGGTACTCCGGCTTCTCACGGTCGGGCAGGTCCTCGAGATCGAGAAGTCCGGCGTGGAGCCAGTCGGCGTAGGGGTGCTCTCCGGCAAGCGACTCCTTGAGCTCCTCGTCGTCGATGATGCGCCCTTCGGCGGTATCGATGAGGAACATGCGACCCGGTTGCAGGCGCATCTTCTTCACGACCTTCGAGGGATCGATGTCGAGAACGCCGACTTCACTGGCCATGATGACGAGGTCGTCGCTGGTGATCCAGATCCGGCTCGGGCGAAGACCATTGCGATCGAGCACCGCACCGACGACCGTTCCATCGGTGAAGGCAACGTCGGCGGGTCCGTCCCATGCCTCCATGAGCGAAGCGTGGAAGCGGTAGAAGGCCTTCTTCGCCGGCGACATCGAGTTGTGGTTCTCCCACGCCTCGGGGATCATCATGAGCATCGCGTGGTGCAGCGGGCGGCCACCGAGGTGGAGCAGTTCGAGCACGTTGTCGAAGCTCGCGGAGTCGGACCCTCCGGGGAGGATGATCGGAAACAGCCGCTCCAGATCTCCGGGGATCAGGTCGCTCGCCAGCAGAGCTTCGCGGGCACGCATCCAGTTACGGTTGCCCTGCACGGTGTTGATCTCGCCGTTGTGGGCGATGTAGCGATACGGATGGCTGAGCGGCCAGCTCGGGAACGTGTTGGTAGAGAACCGTGAGTGCACGAGCGCGATCGACGATTCGATCCGGTCGTCGGTGAGGTCGAGAAAGAACTCGTCGAGCTGCTCGGTCGTCAGCATGCCCTTGTAGATATGCGTGCGGTAGCTGAGGCTCGGAATGTAGATGCCGGGCACCTCATTCTCTGCGCGCTTACGAATCACGTAGGCGCGGCGCTCGAGGTTCATGTCGTTGAGGTAGGGGTCGTTGCCGGCGAGGAAGACCTGACGGAAGGTCGGCATCACTGCCCGCGCCGTCGGGCCGAGCATCGATGCGTCGGTCGGAACGGTGCGCCACGCCACGGTGCGCATGCCCTCTTCGACGGCGATGGCGTCGATGGCACGAGCGGCCGCGT
>JANPDB010000136.1:0-10878 GCA_031431255.1 Acidimicrobiia bacterium
TCTCTTCGACGTAGATCGCAACTCGTCCCCCGCCATCGCGCTTGCCACGAGCGAGCGCCTCGTTTGCGCAGCGGAAGAGCTCGTCGGTCTCGGTCGCGTGCGGTGGTCTCGCCGCCACGCCGAACGTTGCGCTGATGGTCCGACCATCGATCGGATGCTCGGCCAAGTGCGATCGGACCTCGTCGAGGAGGATCAGGGCGTTCTCGGCGGACGCGTTCGGCAGCGCGATGCCGAACTCGTCGCCACCGAGTCTGCCGACAATTGCGTCCTTGGGGAGCGAATGGGTCAGGGTCTCGATCCACACCTGAAGGACCCTGTCGCCCGCCGCGCGCCCGTGGAGGTCGTTGAGCTCAGCGAAGCGGTCGAGGTCCGTGAGGGCGACGGCGACGGCTCCGTCGGCGACCTTGCGATTGACCTCGCTGATCAAGTTGCCCATGGAGATCGTCTCCTGACCGTGCCAGTTTACCGTAATACTCATGACATATATACATTGCACAGACGTACGTCGATGTCAAGGGCGGGAACGACGCAGCCACCCAGCCGTAGCCGCACGGTTCGTCCCGGCTGTCGCAAACCGATTCCTGAGGAGTCTTCCTGGAAGGACAGGAACGGAGTGATGAACCCGATGGCGAACGGGCGATCAGTCAGGTCCCGCACCAGTGCAGCCTGCGCGCGCACCCACTCGGGCCCTCCGGCGTTGAGTCCGCCAAACGAACCCATTCCTCCGGCTGCGGCGACCGCGGCGGCCAGCGTCCCGCCACTGTGCATCGCCATCGGTGCGCCCATGATCGGGTGTCGCAGGGCGAACATTTCCGTGAAGCGGGTGCGGATCACCCCCCGTACGGCGTCGGTCGCGATCGTCGGCACTGCAGACGATGTCGCCCGCGACGCGGGACTGCTTGCGCGCGCTGGGTTGATCATTTCGGAACGGACTACCGTGCGGCATGGACCTCGACGCGTGCACTGATGCCGTGTTCGCCAACTTCGCCGCCGACAATGCCGATGGTGTCGCGGCGCTTGCGCCCCGGGCTTTCGCATCAAGCAGAACAATGGTCCCGAGTTTGATGTCGGCGCGTTGACGGACGGACTGCGGACGATGCTGTGGGACGCCGGCGTCAAGACCGCATACAGCGACATCCGCCGCACAGTTGCCGACAGTGTCGTGACCGAACAGCACGTCGTGACCCTGACCCGTTCGGATGGTTTCGCCGCCTCATCAGATTTGTGTGCGGTGATCCGCTTCGATGACAACGGGCTCATCACGCGCATCGACGAGTACTTCGACTCGACCGCCTTCGGTCGGCTGTTGAGCTGACGCGGCGAACCCCGTCTCGATCATCGGAGAGACCTGGCAGTACTACATCGTCGGAAGTGTGGTGGAGATAGCGCTTCTCCTCACCCTCGTTCGAACCGCGTTTGTATGGCCGAGAGCAGCGCGTTGACAAGGCCCGTCTCCCAAGGAAAGGGCGGACCGATCAGGGCGGTGGGGGGCCGGTCGCGGGTGTCGAGTTCGGTGGTTCGGGAGCAGTTGGGGGCTTCGACTTGTTCTCGCCCCCGCCGAGCGTCACCTGCAGGCCTGACTCCACCGTGCGGATGAACGCGTTGATCGAGCCGTTGACCGACTCGATGACCGCGTCCAACGCCAAGCGGTATTGCACCCAGGCTTGGAACTTGGCCATCTCCTCGGCCGGCACGGCCAGGGCCCGAGCGTCCGCCTCGAGGAAGTTGACGGCCAGCACCGTCTCCGACCGCAGTTGCCCGAGCAGCGAGCGCGCCTGAGTCTGGAGCGCAGGAAGGTCATGGGCCGCCTTCGCGGTCAGCTCACCGCTCTTGTAGAGATCCTTGAACTTGATCAACTCGTCGCCGAGATTCTTCAGCGTCCCTGATCCGGGGGGATGCCCGGCCCGCAGCACCGTGGTCACCCGCTCGCCGTGTTTGCCAAGGTTGCGCAGCGCGAGAGCGGCCGTCTCAGCGTCCTTCGCCGACCCCAGCGCGCCGATCGCCTTCTGCATCCAGCGGCCCTCGGACAGGGCTGCGACGACTCGCTGCGAGTCGCCCAGCCCGGTCTTGAGCTGGACGCCGGCAGTGGCAAATGCTGCCTGGTCGATCGGACGTTCCGTCACCCACAACCGAACCCCACCTCCGACGTACGCGTCGGGGTGGGAGGCGTTGATCATCGCCTGTGACCGGCTGATCTGCTCCACCAGCTTTCCCCGCTCGGTCGCGTCGGTGACCGAAGCGAGCTTTGTCACCATCGTGTCGATCTGCTGGGCGAGCTTGGTCTGCTCCGCTGCTGACAGCTTCACGAAGCCTTCGAATGGCACGACACCCATCGCGCTGGCCTCGGCCACTACTGCCTCGACTGCAGCTTTTCCCTCGGCCTTCGCCTCGGAGAGACGTGCACCGAAGATCATCTGTTTCTCGAACGTCGCCATCCGAGCGTTGATCTCCGCCCGCACGTCTGCGCTCAGTCCCGCCACCACGTCCTGGAGATGGGCGCGGGTCGGATCGACGAACACCTCGAAATCGAGGAGCACTTTCGCTTCGGACTCGCTTGTTCCCAGCCGCCCCGCCAGCCATACCTCGGTGCGCTGCTGCATGGAGGCTGCGGCCCCGCCGATTGTCTGCACATCGACGTCCGACGCGGCGTCCGGCGTTCCTGTTCGGATGAGCTGCGTCGACTTCTTCGACTCGGATGCAATGAACTCGCGCAACTCGTTGACCAGCCCCGAGCGCCATTCCTCGAGTTGCTTGCCGATCGGCTTCCCGCCGATGCCCGACCCCATCAGCTTCTTCCAGCCGCCGGCCTTTCGCAGCATGCCGGCGTTGCCGTAGGCGGCGATGCCATCGGAGACGACCCGCTCGAGTTGATCGGCCGGCACCTTGCCGAGGTCGCGGAGCTGACCGGCAAGCTCCTCCAACGACTTCGTCAGCTGGCCAGCGTCCTTTCCTGCCAGCTCGGCCAGCATCTTGCCCTGCGGCGTTCCCTCACCCGCGATTTGCGAGAGCTCCTGAAAGCTCTTACCGGTGATGGAACGAACCTCGTGCGGCCCGATCTCGCCCAGTGCATGCGCGAGCTTCGTCGCCGCCTCGGGACCGGTCCCGAGCGACTTCAACGCAGCCTTCGCGGCCAGCGCCTCGCCGGCGCGTGCGGCGCTCAGAAGCTTGCCTGCCTTGACTGCGTTGCGGATCCCGACCGCAGCGCCAGCTGCGTCGGCGAACGCGAAGACCGTTGCGAGGATGGCCTCGACCAGCGCACTGCTGACCTGCTCGCCCGACACGAGTGCCAGGTCCGGATCCACTGTCGCATTCGCTGCCGTGTTGAGGTCCGAGTAGTGGTCCCAGGCCATCGCGGCCTGCGTGCCACTGGCCGCGGCGCCAGCGACGAACAGGAATGTCGCCATGCCGGCGGTGGCGAACTCCGCCAGGATGAATGCTGCCGCCGTCGCCGTTCCGATGGCCAGCGTCTTGAGGAGATGGCCAAGCTCGGCTTGCGACACGCTCTCCTTGCCGATGGCTTTTTCGAGCGGCTGGGCCCATGGCGTTCCGCTCTGGCCAGCCTGCCCACTCAACAACTGTTGATGGATGGGGGGGAAGTCGAGGAACTTGAGGTCGCTGCCGACCAGCGGAACGGCGGCGTCGATCTTTCCGTCAAGGTCGGTCAGGCCGCGAGTGATCTCCGTGCGCGCCTGCTGCACGTCCATCTGTTGTAGACGCTTCGGGTCCGCGGTCTGGTCATCGCGCATGAAGAACGCGGCCGACGGGCTCTGCCGGATGATCGCTGCTTCGACTGCCAGAGCCTTTCGCCATTGCTCGTTGACCTGCGTCCACGATGGCTTGCCCGGCGCAGTCTGGAGGAGCGTCGGAGGGCCGGAAGGATCGAACTTGACCGGTGCCTTCCGATCAGTGCCCGAGTAGGCGTGAGTCGTCGTGGTCGTGCCAACCTGGATCTCCCGCAGCGCCACCTTCGCGGCACGGACGTCGCTCATCTTCTCGGAGAGTTTCTGCACGTCCTGGACCGCGAAGTCCTGTTCGGCCGTCGCCGGCGTCGGGTTCGCGGCATCGGCCTTGCCCCCGAGGCGCTCGAGCTCTTTGCTCACGGACGACTTGTTCGCGGCCAAGTTGGCTCGAGCGCGGGCCAGCGTGTCCCGCTCGAACGCATCCTTGATCGTCTTGAAGGCGGGGATTTCGAGGATGGCGCCCGACCGCTTGATGCTGGTCGCGAAGGTCGCCACGCTTCCCCGTGCCGCCGCGAGGGGATCGCCGAGCGACTGCCAGGCCTGAGTGAGGGTATTCGGTGGAGCGGACTGCGACCACTGGCTGATCCAGTCCATCTTTTCCTTGTCCGACTTCTTCGAAAAGTCGGGCGGAAGTATCTCCCCGGTCGCAACCCTGACGCCGTGCGGGTTTGGCGCACCGTCCATCGGGTAGCGGCCGATGATGGAGCCCACTGCTGCGTTGCCCACGCTTCGCTGCATGCCGGCGAGCGCCGCCGGGGGCGGCCACCGAGGTGCTCGCGAGACGCCAGGGGCACGGTGTGCTTCGGCGACAGGCGCAACGGCATCGTCGCCGGCGACCTGACGGTGCGTCGGTTGCAGAGGCTCCGGTCCCTGGGCCAGCTCGGTCATCTCTCTTGAAGCTAACGAGCGGTGCCGATTCGGCCTCGGGTCGTTCGGGCAACTCTTCGGGCAAGGCCACACTGAAGCACGAACGCTCGGCGAGAGGCGTTCGGGCAGACCCGGTTGCGGCAAGATCCAGTAAGCGCCACCGCGCGCACGCTGTCTCAACAGTGAGGACCGCCCGGGAGTCCTCTCTTACGATGTAAGGTGATGGCATGAGAGCAGCAGTGATCGACCGGTACGGCGCACCCGAGGTCGTGCGCATCGCCGAGGTGCCAACCCCGGTTCCGCGCGCTGACGAGGTGCTGGTGCGGGTCCATGCGGCCGCCGTGACCTCGGGTGACGCGCGCATACGGGCCGCCCGGTTCCCCACTGGGTTCGCTCCATTCGCCCGTATGGCCTTCGGCCTGAGTGGGCCACGACGCAAGATCTTGGGCAACACGTTCTCCGGCGTCGTCGAGGCGCTCGGACCGCGTGTCGACGGGTTCGCCATGGGCGACGCGGTGTGCGGGATGACCGGGATCAGGATGGGCGCCCACGCCGAGTACATCGCCGTCGCGGCGAAGCGGCTAGCCCTCAAGCCTTCTGCAGTGAGCCACGAAGATGCCGCCGGTCTGCTGTTCGGCGGCACCACAGCCCTGTTCTTCCTGCGCGACAAGGCGTCGGTTGGCCCGGGCATGTCGGTCCTCGTCAACGGTGCATCGGGCGCGGTCGGCACGAACGCCGTTCAGCTGGCCACACATTTCGGGGCGACGGTGACTGCGGTGACCAGCACGGCGAACATCGCACTGGCCGTGACTCTCGGCGCGGACCGAGTCATCGACTACACGTCCGAGGACCTCGCGTCCATAGGCGGGCGATTCGACGCGGTGTTCGACACCGTTGGCAACGTCTCGGTCACATCCGGCCGACGATTGCTCTCGCCCCGGGGCAAGCTTCTTCTCGCCGTGGCGAGTCTCGGCACCACCATCAGAGCGCGTGGCAACGTCGTTGCGGGAACGGGACCGGAGAGTCCCGAGGACTTCGAGTTCCTGCTCGCTCTTCTCGCCGACGGCCGGCTCACGGTCGTCCTCGATCAGGTCTACGACCTCAACGGCATCGTCGACGCCTACCGCCGGGTCGACAGCGGCCACAAGCGCGGCAACGTCCTCGTGCGCCCGTAGCGGATTCGCGTCCCGGCGAGCCATGCGCCGCGCATCGATGGTTGTAGCCCTGGTCGCCCCCAGGGCGACTGGGTGCACAATCATCGGCCACGGTCCAGTTCATTGACGCTGCACGGTTCCGGCGGCGGTCATACGGAATTCGATGTCGGCCTTCCCGGCGCGGCATGACACGGTTGCACCGACAGGCAGTCCGACGAACGGCGCCACGTCGCAGGTCGCTCCGGGTCCCGCCTGCGACTCCAGTCGTCGTTTGCTGACGATGGGAAAGGTCGGCTGCGCATCGAGTGTGCCGAACCGCGTGAGGGTGACGAGCCATCCGACGACGCTCTTGTCGAACGCCACCAGGCACTGCAGGGTGAGGCCAACACGTGGCTTCTCCACCGGCGGGCAGCTCGGTTTGCCGAGCTTGGCGCCGAGCGCGGTGGCCAGGGGCATCGCGCTCGCCCGGACGGCGGCGCTCACTTCCGCTGGCCCGGACCTGCCGGTGAACGGCGGTGCGGTGGTCGTCGCCGATTTCGACGTCGCTGCCTGCCCCGACGACGTCGACGGTTTCTCTGATTTCGACGACGCAGCCGAAGCCGGGGACACACTCGTGACCGACCCACCCGCCACGAAGAGAACTACAGCCATCACCGCGGCAGCATGACTCAGGGAACGGCGCACGTCACCAGCTTGCCCGCAACCCGTCGCGTTCGCGTCCGTCAACCCGGCCACAGCCGCTGGATCGGGCGCGTACGGTGGAGGGGTGCGAAGCGTCCGTGTCATCCCGTGCCTCGATGTCGATCGTGGCCGAGTGGTCAAGGGCGTGAACTTCGTCGGTCTACGCGACGCCGGCGACCCGGTGGAGTTGGCCGCCCGCTACGACGCCGAAGGCGCCGACGAGCTGGTCTTCCTCGACATCACCGCATCGTCGGACAACCGGGAGACGGTCTACGACGTCGTCGCCCGCACCGCAGAGACGGTGTTCATCCCGCTCACCGTCGGCGGGGGCGTTCGTACGGTCGACGACGCCCGACGGCTGCTGCGCTCCGGTGCCGACAAGGTGTCGTCGAATTCCGCCGCGGTGGCCCGTCCGCAACTGATCGATGAGATCGCTACGGAATTCGGCACCCAGTGCGCGGTTGTCGCCATCGACGCGCGTGCGTGGTCCGACGGCCGCCCCGGGTGGGAGGTGTTCGTGCACGGAGGACGTACCCCGACGGGTATCGACGCCGTTGCCTGGGCCGATGAAGTGGCCCGTCGTGGTGCCGGCGAGATCCTGCTCACATCGATGGACCGCGACGGCACGCGCGATGGATTCGATCTGCCGCTCACCCGCGCCATCGTCGACGCCGTCGACATCCCGGTGATCGCCAGTGGCGGCGTCGGCTCGCTCGATCACCTCGTCGACGGCGCGCTCATCGCCGGTGCGGACGCGGTGCTCGCTGCCTCGATCTTCCACTTCGGCGAGCACACCATCGGTGAAGCGAAAGCCGTACTGGCCGCGGCCGGGGTCATCGTTCGTCCGCTGCTGCGCTGAAGGGTTCCGCCGAATCGATCGTCGGCGACGAGACCGACGCGAAGTCGATGCCGAGCAGCGGTACCGATGTGGACGTGATGATCACGAGCTCTTGCACCGCGCGGGTCAACGCGACGTAGAGCACTCTCGTGCCGCGGTCCTCGTCGATGATGAGCGACGGCTCCACGACGATGACGTCATCGAACTCGAGTCCCTTCGACGCCCGTCCGCTGATGAGCGACACGCCACCGACCAGCACCGCCCCGGCACTACGTCCGTCGGTGAACGCAACGCCGATTGCCGCGAGGGCGGCCGCGAGATGATCGAGGAGCACCTCGGGGCACAACACCGCGAGCGAGGCGCGAGTGGACTGTCCGGCGAGTGACGCGGCCCGCTGAACCGCAGCATCGATGGTTGGGGCCGCCACGACCGTCGGAACCCGGCCCTGCTCGCGGACGGACTTTGCCGGGCGCACGTTGGGTGCGGCGGTCGGCAACAAGCGGTTGGCGATGTCGAGGATCGGAGCCGGAACGCGGTAGCCCATGGTGAGCTCGGCCACGCGTCCATGCGGAGGTCGACCGTCGGCGGGACGGAGCTCTGCGAGTGCATCGTCCCAGCGCTCCTGACCGCCGACGGCGGTCGACTGGGCGAGGTCGCCGAGGACGGTGAGGGATCGGGCGGGGGAGCGGCGGGCGATCACCCGGAACTCCATCGCCGAAAGGTCCTGTGCTTCGTCGACGACGATGTGCGAGAACGTGCGGCTCACCCCCGAGATCAGCGCTTCGGCCTCATCGAGCAGCGCCAACTCTGGGCGGCTCCAGCGCTGCTCGGCAACCGTGGACGGAATGCTCCGACGCAGCAGCGTCTGCTCTCCCGGCGACAGCACGCCCGATGCCGCGTTCGCGAGTGCCGCGCGACCGGTCAGCAGGGACCGAACGACGCTATGCGCGCTGAGGTTTGGCCACAGACGGTCGAACCAGGCCTTGAACGGCTTGCCGGTGCGAAGATCATCGACGAAGCCGACGTTGCGCGCCGGATCGGCATCGGTACGCGCGCTGAATGATCGCCACGCTGCAGCGACGAGCTGATCGCGCAGAACATCCCGAGCGACGTTGGTCGGCAAACGGCGCCCCCGGACGTCGTCGAGCTGTGTCTGCACCTCCTCGGCCGTCAGACGGGCGATCCCGAAGATCGTGGGTGCTTCGAGCGGGACGACGTCGCGTCCGATGCGAGACGAGATCGCCGCGGCGAGCACCAGAGCCATCCGCCCATCGCCCTTGAGCGCCGCGACCTCAGGAGTATCGACGAGCGCGACGCGGTACCGGCGCAGGAGCAGTTCGACGGTGGTCTGCACGACGCTGCTCTCCCCGAGCGAGGGGAGCACCTCGGAGATGTAGGCCAGGAACAGGGGGTTCGGCCCGACCACCAGCAGGGGAGCGCGCCGGAACAGCTCGCGGTGCTCGTAGAGGAGGAACGCGGCGCGGTGCAGGCCGACGGCCGTCTTCCCGGTGCCCGGCCCACCCTGGACGACGATCAGATCTTCGAGGGGAGCACGGATGATCTCGTCCTGCTCGGCCTGGATCGTGGCGACGATGTCGCGCATCGCACCCGAGCGCGCCCGGTCGAGCTCGGCGAGGAGCGGGTCGGGGACCCCACCGCCCTCGGCATGCGCGTCCGGATCGTCGAAGTGCTCATCGAAGAACCCGGCGAGAACGTCTCCGTCGGAGGCGAAGCGCCGCCGAAGCGTGAGGCCGAGCGAATCCGCCCACGTGGCCCGATAGAACGGCGCACTGACTCCAGCGCGCCAGTCGACGACGACGGGGTTCCGTTCGAGGTCCTCCACGTGGCGCCGGCCGACGTAGTACCGCGCGCCGTCTTTGTCGTCGATACGGCCGAACGCGAGCGCGCCGGCACCACGCCGGAGCGAGACCAGGCGCTCCTTGAGTACTGCGTGGATGGCCTTGGCGTCGAACGCCGTGTCGAGGTGGGCGTCGTGCTGCGCTTGGCGCAGGGTCGTCTCGGCTCGTTCTCGCATGGCCACGAGGCACGCCTCGGCGTGGGCGAGGTGCGCCCGTTCGGCGAGGAGTTCGGTTGGCAGCTCCTCGGCGGCGTCGTGCGTAGGGGGAGGCGACACTATCCGGCCTCCCCGGTCGGCGGGGCGATCTTTTCTCGCTCCGATACGGTGTCGGGCGTGACGCTGACGACCGAAGGGCGGGTGTTCGAAGCCGTACAGCTGGCTGGGGTGTTCGCCGACTCGAAAGGCTTCGTCGACGCCATTCCGCGGTTCGACGACTCCGTGATCGAAGGGCGCTTCGACGAACTAGCCCGGCCGCTGGATCGCGACGCGCTGCGTCGATTCGTCGACGAGAACTTCGCGCTCCCGACGCCGTCTCCCCCGCGCCGTCCTTCGGGCGTGTCGGTGGAGCAATACCTGCACGACCAGTGGCCGCTGCTCCTACGTACGCATACCACCGTGCCGCGGGGAAGTTCACTTCTTGCGCTTCCACACCCGTACGTGGTCCCCGGCGGGCGGTTCGACGAGCTGTTCTACTGGGACACGTTCTTCACCGGCCTCGGACTTCTTCGCCACGGCCATGTCGAACTGTTCACCGGCATGGTCGACAACCTCGTGTTTCTGCAGGAGTCGATCGGCCACATCCCGAACGGCAGCCGCATGTACTTGGCGTCGCGGAGCCAACCTCCGTTGCTCTCGGCGATGGTGCGGGCGTTGATGGGTGCCGGTGTCGACGGTCATCGGTATCTTCCCGCTCTGCTGCGCGAGCATGCGTTCTGGAGCACCGACGACCGGGTCGTCACGCTCGGCCTACCCACAGCGGCGCGCTACTTCGATGCGCTCGACACCCCGCGGCCGGAATCGTTCGCCGAGGATGTGCACCTTGCCGGTGGTGCGCGCCGTGGCGAGCTCTTCCGCAACCTCCGAGCCGGAGCGGAGTCGGGATGGGACTTCTCGTCGCGCTGGTGCGCGAACCCGATGGAGCTCGCCACCATCGAGACGACTGACGTGATCCCGGTCGACCTCAACGTGCTGCTCGTCGAATTGGAGGCGCTGATCGCCGAACTCCTCCTCGCGTCGGGCGAGAAGGCTCGGGCCGAGGGCTTCCGAATTCGGGGCTTGGAGCGCGCCGCGTTGGTCCGTGAGCGCTCCTGGGACGGCGAGCTGGCCTGGTTCATGGACCTCGATCGCCGCACCGGCGAGCGGCGACCGGCGATGACGCTCGCCGGTGTTCTTCCTCTCGTTGCCGGGATCGCCAGTCCCGAGCAGGCGACCGCGGCGGCACGGACGCTTCGCGATCGCTTCCTCGCGCCGGGCGGCCTGCGGACGACTCTCGTGCGTTCGGGCCAGCAGTGGGATGCTCCGAACGGCTGGGCGCCGCTGCAGTGGTGGGCGGTGGAAGGTCTGCAGGCTTACGGTTTTGCCGCCGATGCCGCCGAGATAGCCGATCGATGGGTCGAGACCTGCCGTCGACGGTTCCTCATCGACGGAGCGTTGCTCGAGAAGTATGACGTGGAAGAGATCGACCGCGAACCAAGCGGCGGCGAATACGAGGTGCAAGCCGGTTTCGGCTGGACCAACGGC
>JANPDB010000137.1:0-2561 GCA_031431255.1 Acidimicrobiia bacterium
GTGGGACACCGACGCCGGACTGCTGCGCTCGGGCATCGAGGCCCTGCACCGCGCGTCGCCCCTTCAGGTCCCCGGACCGCTCGTGCTCCGCGAAGTCCTGGCCCTGACGATGTGCCACAGCAAGTCGGCCGTGCCCGCCGAGCTGCTCGACGATCCGCAACGGCTGCGCTCGCTGGTGCAGTTCGCTGTCTTCACCCGGCTCGACGCGCAGCTCACACCGTCGGCAGGACCCGCGCCGGCCGGTCCCGCCGAGGCGCGGTACCACGAGGTGGATCGTGACGCAGCCGCGCACTCGTTCGCCTGGTTGACCGACCCGCATCCCGTGGCCGCCGAGTTCCGTGCCGATGTCATCGACGCCGTCCGGGTGCTGCGGGCCGCCGACGCGCTCCGACAGCGCGGCACCACCCACCGGACCAGTGCCGGGTTCGAGATCTGTACCAGCCGGATCACCGGCGAAGCGGTGTGCACTATGCGCACAGAGGATCGCCAGACTGTGGTCGTCCTCCGAACATCGCATCCGAAGTGTTGTTCTGAAGCGAACCTTCGCGCGGTCGAGCTCACCGACGTAGGCAACCTGCGCGTCGCGCTGCACCGGAGCGACTTCCTCTCGCCGGACGTCGCCCGACGTCATGCCGGTCAACTCGCGGACACCATCGTCGACATCGAACGCGATGCTCTGGCGTCGTTCCCCGCCTTCCGCACGTCCGCAGGCAGTCCCGGGGCGCTGGAGATCGTACGGCCCCATGACAACCCGGGCTTCGCTGAACTCCTGGTCGGGGAGCTGATGCTGGCCGACCCCTCGCTGTCGGGTCGGGTGGTCGTGGTAGACGAGCCCGGCAACCCGCCGCCACCGGACCTCGTGGACTGGAGTGTCCGGGGAACGCTCCTAAGCAACGACGACGACTTCGCAGCCGAGGTCATCTCGGCAATGCGCAGCCGCGGGCTGCACCCGTCCGTCGACGCCCGGAGCGCCTTCCAACGAGTCAGAACGGTCCGAATCCTCGCCGGTGAGCAGGTAATGGCGGCAGGCACCGAAGCAACCGCGGTGCTGGTCGCCACGGGCCCCGGCTTCGTGGTCCGGCCTGTCGGCGGATACCCTGCGGATCTGCTGGTTCCGTGGACGCCGCTCGGTGCCACCGGACCAGTCCGAGGAGCTGAGCGAAATGCCGACGTGTGGGCCAAGGAAACCGTGGACGTGCTGAGCATCCCCATCGACGTGTATCTCGCCGAATGGTTCCGGCCCTACGACCTCGCCGAGCTCCGAGCGGCAGCGCAGACGTGGCAGTCATGAGCAGCCCACAGCAGATGGTCACGGTCGAACGTGTTGCCGTGCTCCGTCGCGTCGAGTTCTTCAACCGTGCACCGGGCCATGTGCTCGCGTCGGTCGCCGCCGAAGCGGAAGAGATGTCGTTCGGCCCCGGTGAGGTCATCATCAGCGCCGGCGATCCGGGCGACTCGCTCTTCATCGTGGTCCGCGGGACCATCCAGGTCACGGTCGACGAGGGGTTCACCAACGAGCTGGGCCCCGGCGCCGTGGTGGGCGAACTCGCCGTGCTCGTGCCCGAACTGCGCAGCGCAACCGTGCACTCCCTCGTCGACTCCCTGCTGCTGCGCCTCCGCAAGCCGGTGGTGGACGAACTGCTCCTCGACCATCCCGACGTTGCCATGGGTATCATCGCTACCCTCGTTCGGCGCTTTCAGGGCGGAGGCCGGGCCCCGGCTACGGCGGACCATCGGTGAACCTCCGGCGTCCCACCGGGCCGGTCGCCTACCTCGCTGCGCAAGGTGTCACGCTGGGTCTCCTCGGCGGCTTCATCATCATCCCGGCGTCGGGGATCTTCCTGGAACGCTACGGGTCGAGTGGCCTTCCGTGGGTCTACATCGCCGTCGCTCTGGTGGGCGCCGCCATAACGCCGGGGATGGCATCCGCGCTCCGCCGATGGTCGCTCGCCACCGTGTGCGTGCCGGTGCTCTCGATCATCACCGCTCTCATCACCGCAATCTGGGTCGGTATCGACGCAACCGACGCCGTATGGATGTCGTTCCCGTTGCAGGTGCTGTTCCAGGTCGTCTTGCAACTCGGTTTCACGTTCATCGGTGGACAGGCGGGCATGCTGCTCACCGTTCGTCAGATGAAGGAACAGTTCCCCCGCATCGTCACCGGCTTCGCCGTCGGCTTCATGGCGTCGGGCCTCCTCGGCCCGGTCCTACTCTCCGTGCTGGGTCGTACGGAGCGCCTGCTTGCCGTCGCCTCGTTGTGCTCCGGGGCACTGCTGGCCCTCGTGTCCCTCACCCGGCGCCGCTTCCCGGCCCAGTTGTCGGTCATGCAACGAAGCGCTGACGATGCGCCCGCCGTTCCGTTGCGCACGCTGCTGCTGAGACCGTTCGTGTTCCTGTTGCTCAGCTACCAGGTGCTCTCCATGTTCGGCACCCAACTCATCGACTTCCTCGTCTACGACCGTGCTGCCGCCCGCTACGCAACGAGCGCGGAACTGGCCCGCTTCACGTCGGTCTTCACCGTGGCGCTCAACGCCGCCGACATCGTGTTCCTCGCACTCGTG
>JANPDB010000138.1:0-1579 GCA_031431255.1 Acidimicrobiia bacterium
CGACCAGTATTCGTCGTGGCCGACGGAAAGCATCAGCGTGTGCCCGTCGAGGACCTCGGGGCGGCTCTCGAGATCGGCGTTCACGGCATAGTCGAACTGGTAGCCGGCCGCCTCGGCCCATGCCACGAACGGGCCCTCCCAGGTGGGCCACCCCGAACATGCCGACCACGAACTGATCTTCGCCGCCCGCGCATGATCGGACCACGCGCTTCCACCGAGATCGGGCTCGGCCGACACTGCGGCGTTGCGATGGTTGTGCGGATCGGGCCGCGTGATCAGACCGTTCGCCAACGGCCGCCGGAACGACACGGCCGTGCCACCCAGGTACAGATTCGACCCGCCCCAGTCGTTGTATGCGTTCCAGGTGTTGAGTGAAAGCTCGAGGAGAATCTTCGAACGGGGCGCACCGGCTGGTGCCCGCAGCACGAACCCGGCTCGACGCTCGACGGCCGACCCGTCGGGCAACACGGCGTTGAGTGTCGCCTCGTACCAGCCCGACGCCCACTCGGGCGACGCGGTGAAGGAAAGCAGCGACGGCCAATGTGCGCCGGTCGCGTACGCATCGGACGCGATCGGATGACTCGGCACCCGGAGCGCCGGGAAGTTCGCAACCACATTGCGCTGGGCGCCAACCCTGGCGATCTCGATGTCGACGTCGAGGGTGGTCTCCGCCGGAGCCACGCGACCCGAAGGGTGCGCGTTCGTCGAACCGGCATGGAATGTGATGGTGTCACCGGCCTCGTAAGAGGTTTGGTCGAAGTACCCCTCGGCGGCTACGGTCCAACGTGATTCGCTCATGGCCGGGACGATACAGCACCCGCCGATTCAGTCCCGGCCCGCTCGCATCCGTCGGATTCACGGCCAAGGAGTGATATGTCCACAGATGATTTCGGTGTAGTTGACCCGCTCGTGAGCGTCGACTGGCTGGCAGACCACCTCGAACATCCGCGTGTCCGGGTCTTCGACTGCACCGTCCTCCTCTCACCCGATCCCAACGGCAGCGGAACGCTCGCCGAAAATGGTAGGTCCACATACGAAATGGGTCACATTCCGACATCGGGCTTTCTCGATCTCCTCAGTGACTTTGCCGATCCCGACAGTCCGTTCCGATTCACCCTGCCGTCGGCCGACCGGTTCGCCCGGAAGATCGGGGAACTGGGCGTGAACGACACCAGTACCGTGGTGCTCTACGACCGCCGAGGCACGATGTGGGCCGCCCGAGCATGGATGATGTTCCGGGCGTTTTCCTTCCGCGGTCAGGTGGCCGTGCTCGACGGCGGATTAAGTGCCTGGACCGCCAGCGGAAGTGCGTTGTCGACCGATTCTCCGACCTATGCCCCCGCCCGCTGCAGCGCCGAGCTGCGGCCGGGTTTCTTCACCGACAAGCAGGATGTGCTCAACGGCGGCGCGTGCGTCGTGAACGCACTCTCCGCCCAGCAGCACCGCGGCGAAGCCGGGTCGGCGTACTACGGACGTCCCGGACGCATCGCCGGTTCCGCGAACGTTCCCTACGACTCTTTGATCGACCCCGCAACCGGGCGGCTGCGCAGCACCGACGAGTTGCGAACCGCTTTCGCGG
>JANPDB010000139.1:0-4263 GCA_031431255.1 Acidimicrobiia bacterium
GGACGGGCGACGCGCTCGGGAACACCGGCTGGGCGATTCCGCGAGCTCTCGCCGATCCTCGTGTTGACCCACCCAGGGCACAGCACGCTCACCCCGATGGGTGAGCCGGCCAGTTCATGGAACAGGGACTCCGAGATCCCGACCACGGCGTACTTGCTGGCGTTGTACGGCCCCATGCCACTGAAGGCGAGGTGTCCGGCCATCGACGCCGTGTTGACGACGTGGCCCTCCTCGCCGCTCTCCACCATCCGCGGCAGGAACGACGCGATGCCATGGACGACCCCGTGGAGGTTCACGCCGAGCACCCAGTTCCACTCGGCGACGCTCAAGGTCGCCTGAGCGCCGCCACCGCCCACGCCAGCGTTGTTGCACAGCACATGAGCCGCACCGAAGTGCCGATAGGTCCGCTCGGCCAGGTCCTCGACCGCCGCCGCGTCGGACACGTCGACGGGGACCGCCATGACTTCGACTCCCCCTGTCGCTTCGACTTCGGCCGCAGCCGGGTCGAGCGCCGACTGCTCGATGTCGGCCATCACGACAGACATCCCGGCGGCGGCGAAGCGCTTCGCCATCGCGAACCCGATGCCGCTCGCTGCGCCCGTGACGACGGCAACGCGTCCGTGGAGATCTTTCATGTGAGCATCGTCTCACCTCTTCGTCGGAGGTCAAAGCCGGCGCATCGTGGTTCGTTCGGCCCATTTTCGGCGGGAACTCCGCCGAAGCGTTCAAGCACTTCCGATACCCTCCCGATGTCTTCCGCCGTGCCCAGTGACTTGGATGTTTCGACGCCCGCGACACCCGACCGGCTCGACATCCCTATCACCGTGGTGACGGAGCTCTTCCTCCGCAAGACCTTCCAGGAGGACACGGTCAGTATCACCAAGCTCGTCGGCTGGCTGGGCATCAGCGGTTCGATCCTCTACGAGGTGTTCGAGACCTGCCGCTCGCGCAAGCTCATCGACGTGAGAGCGATGCAGGGCAACGACTACGTCTTCTGCCTCACCGATCTCGGACGCGAGTTCGCGCGGGAGCTCAATCTGAAGTCGCAGTACATGGGCATCGCCCCCGTAGCTCTGGACTCCTACATCGCCGCGGTGCAGCTCCAGAAGTCGAGCCTCAAGGTCAACCGGGAACAGATGGTGCAGGCCATGAGCGATCTCGTCGTCCAGCCGGAGATGCTCGACGAGCTCGGGCCGGCGTTCAACTCGCAGCATTCGATCTTCTTCTACGGCCCGGCCGGAACCGGTAAGACGAGCCTCGCCGAACGCCTCGTGCGTCTGTTCAAGGACTGGATCGTTGTCCCCCACGCGATCCTCGTCGACGGGCAGTACATCGTCGTGTTCGACCCGACCATTCACGAGTCGATCGAACCGCAGCCCGAAGAACTCGACCGACGGTGGGTCGCCTGCAAGCGACCGCTGGTCACGGTCGGCGGCGAGTTGGAGATGGCGTCGCTGCAGCTGACCTACGACCCCGTCGGTCGTGTGTATGTGGCACCGCTGCACGTCAAGGCCAACAACGGCATGATGCTCATCGACGACTTCGGCCGTCAGGTCATGACACCGATGCAGCTCCTCAACCGCTGGATCTATCCCCTCTCCAAGCGCATCGATTACCTACCGCTGGCGAACGGCACCAAGGTCGGACTCCCGTTTGAGCTGATGGTGGCGTTCTCGACGAACATGGCCCCCGAGGACCTCGGCGATGAGGCCTTCTTCCGACGGATCCAGAACAAGGTCTACGTCGGTCCGGTCACGGCGGAGGCGTTCGACATCATCTTGGACCGTGTTTCGGTCAAGCTCGGCGTGAAGCTCCTGCCGCAGTCGGCCAAAGAGCTCCGCACCCTTTGTCTGGAGCGCGATGCCATTGGTCTGCGTGCGAACTATCCCTTCGACATGTGCAAGATGGCGAAGTCACTCGCGGAGTACGAAGGCGTCCAGCCGGTGCTCGACTCCTACGCCCTGGCCAAGGCGGCGAGACTGTATTGGGGCGATCCCAACGCCAAGATGAGCGGTGCTGCGCTGAGTTCCGGAAAGGTCGACGCCCCTGCGCCGCCCAGGGCTCCGTCGCCGACATCGGGCGACGCCGCGCACGCTGACCCCCATGGAGTCAACACGGCGTACCTCAACGACAGCCAGCAGAGCCCGAGCGTGGCAACGCTGATGGAAATGGTCACCCAGCGGTAGTCCTCACGGGCTTTGGGGAACGGCGTCGCCGCTCCCGGCGTCGGTGACCCAGCGGTAGCGGGTCCAACCCGGCACGGGCGTGGCGCCGAGCGCGTCGTAGAAGGCGATGGACGGTTCGTTCCAGTCGAGCACCATCCATTCGACCCGCCCTGTCGTCGAGGCCCGCAGAAAGGCGAGGAGCTGCTGGCCGTAGCCGTTGCCCCGGAACTGGGGCTTCACGAACAGATCCTCGAGCCAGATCCCATGGTCGCCACGAAACGTCGAGAACGTCGGGAACCACAGCGCGAACCCTGCGACCTCGCCGGTTGCGTCATGGACCGCCAGGGTCACCCTCGTCGAACTCGACCCGCTGAAGAGTTGGCGTCGGAGGTCATCAACGGTCCACGCCACCTCGTGTGCGAGCCCTTCGTACTCGGCCAGACCCTCGATGAGCTGCCCGATGATCTCCACGTCGGCGGCGGTGGCATCACGGAGCGTCACAACGCCCGCGCCTCGCCGTCGGCGGCCACCACGTCGTCGAGCGTGCAGGGCGGGGCCGGCTCGATCTGGTCGTACGTGCAGCTCTCGGGTGAACGATCCGGGCGCCAGCGCCGGAACGTCGCAGCGTGACGGAACCGGTCACCCTGGAGATGATCGAACGCCACTTCGCACACGCGCTCCGGGCGCAAGAGCACGAACGACAGATCCTTCGTGCCCGTCCACCGGCTTCCCGCTCCCGGCACGCGCTGACCGGCGGCTGAAGCCTCGTCCATCACCTCGGCCCAGTGGGCCCATGGATGATCCGTGTTCCCGCTTCGCAACGGTTCCAGCTCGTCCACGAGCTCGCGTCGCCGAGCATCCGTGAACGCCGCGGTCACGCCGACGTGGTTGAGGTGACCGTCGGCGTTGTAGATGCCGAGCAGGAGCGAACCGACGATTCCGCCGTGCTTGTGCCACCTGAAGCCGGCGACGACGCAGTCCGCCGTTCGCTGGTGCTTCACCTTGATCATGGTCCGCTTGTTCTCTACGTACGGATCGGTGAGCCGTTTGGCGATGATCCCGTCGCACCCCGCCGCCTCGAAGCGGACGAACCAGTCGGCCGCCAACGCACGCGAGGTCGTCGCAGGTGTCACGCAAACCGTGCCATTACTACGTGCACTTACATTCGTCAGGGCTTCATTCAGAAGAGCACGTCGTTCCCGAAGCGGCGAGCGGCGCAGGTCGCGGTCGCCGAGAGCGAGCAGATCGAACGCCACGAAACGGGCCGGTGTCTCGGCCGCCAGCCGGCGCACCCGGGAGTCGGCCGGATGGATCCGCTGGCCGAGCTGATCGAAGTCGGCCACTCCGTTGTTCTCGACGAGGATTTCGCCGTCGACCACGCAGCGATCGGGCAGCGAAAGACGAAAGGCTTCCACGAGCTCCGGGAAGTACCGGGTGAGCGGCTTCTCGTTGCGACTGCCCAGCACGATCTCATCGCCGTCGCGGAACACGATCGACCGGAAGCCGTCCCACTTCGGGTCGTAGAGCCATTCCGGCTCCCCGGTGTCGACCGATCCCGGGAGTTCACTCATCGGCTTCGAGAGCATCGGCGCGACGGGTGGCATCACCGGGAGATCCATGCCGTCAAGGTATCCGGTACGTTCGACCCCCATGGCGACGAGAGCCGAGAGACTCACCGGCGACGCGAACGTCTGGATCGCGTTGACGCGCGCCGACGGCCGGCCACACCTCACGCCGATCTGGTTCGTTTGGGTCGAGGACTCGATCTGGCTGTGCACCACTCGCAACTCGGTGAAGGCACGAATCGTCGACGCGAGGCCGGCCGTGAGCTTTGCGCTGGAGGACGGCAACCGTCCCGTGACCGGCGAGGGCCGCGCCGGTCTCGTCGAGCTGTGCGATGCGCCGCGGGCCGTGCACGCCGCGTTCCTTGCCAAGTACGAATGGGACACGTCGAACGAGCCGGAGTACGTGCTCATCCGGATCGACGTGACCCGATGGCTGTCGCCGAGCACCGACACGGTGGAGTGAACAGCGTGGACGCCGTGGGTGACCGCGGTGGGCACCAAGGAGTGCATGGACGGCATGCGTGGCTCCGGGG
>JANPDB010000140.1:0-9621 GCA_031431255.1 Acidimicrobiia bacterium
CGGGCATTCCCCACTCCCGATCCGTCACGGCGGGTCCTGTTCTTCAAGACGCTCAATGCAGCAGGCAACACCGTGAGCGTGTCGACAGTGCTCGCGGCGTGCGACGGTCGGCCCGACATCATCGTCCGCGACGAGACGCTCTCGGTCGACGATCGGAATCTGCTCGTCCCGCAGTTCGACGTCGTCGCCTCGCTGCACCGTTCCGAGGGCTACGGCCTCACGCTGCTCGAGGCGATGCACCACGGTCTCCCGGTGATCGCGTCGGGCTACTCGGGCAACTTGGCGTTCATGACACCGGAGAACTCCTGGCTCGTACCGTGCCGACCGGCGAGCGTCGAGATCGACTCCCTCGTGTCGTATCCGAAGGGCGGACGCTGGGCTGATCCCGACATCGACGCTGCCGCAGAGATGCTGCGTGATGTCGTCGCCAACCTCGGATCGGCGCGCGTGCGGAGCCGAGCGGCACGCGGCAAATCAGACGTACGCGCGCTTATTGAGGGCAGCCTTGGGGCCGAATGGATCGCGGCGCGCCTTGCCGCGATTCGTCGTCAGCGAAGTGCGGGGTCGTGACCACAGGCTTCAGCGATGGCCGAACTGGCCGATCGTTGTGACGGCCGAGTCCATGTCCAGGACGAGCACGGCTTTCTTGTCGATCCGTCGGCCGAGCGTCGGGACCACGAACGTTTCGAGCGCATCCGGTTCGAACGATCGCATCTTGTTGGCCAGCGAGAGCACCTCGGTGAAGCCGAGCGACTTGTCGAAGGCGATCGCCGAGCGAAGGTCGGCCAAGACGGCGTTCAGCGTTGTCGGATTGCGCATGCCCCGCTTGATCGCCGCCGTCATGCCGTTGCGGATGAAGGTCTGCTGCCGGGCGATGCGACCGAGGTCGCTGCGCGGATCGGCGCGCCACGTACCGTCCTTCTGCTTCTCTTCGTAGCGCCGGCTCCGGACATAGGCCGTGGACTGCGTCGGGTTCAGGCGGAAGCAGCCGGCGGTTGGCTGGTTCAGTTGCGTCACCCGGTCTCGGGCGGGTTTCGGGAAGCAGATATTCACGCCGCCAACCGCAGCGACAACCCGCTGGAAGCCGATGAAGTTCACCTTCATCATGTGCTGGATCGGGATGCCGAGGTTCTCCTGCACGGTCCGCACGAGAAGGGCGTCGCTGCGAGCCGATGCGGCGTTGATCCGGTCGAAGGTGTTCGTGCCCGGCATCCGCACGAAGAGGTCCCGGGGGATCGACAGCACCCAGGCTTTCTTTGCGTCGGGGTCGACCCGGAGCACCATGATCGTGTCTGAACGAGAACCGGCGACCTTGCCCTTGCCCAAGCCGACAGCCTGATTCTCGGGAACATCCGAACGGTCGTCGGTGCCGATCATCAAGATGTTGAAGGCGTTGCGTCCGCCGACCGCAGCGACGTTGCTGGTGTCGAGCAGCGGTCGATTGGTCACCTGATCTTCCGGGATCGTGACGAGCGGCGGGGGGAGCGTGTCGGGGGTCGTGTCGTCGAGTCCGTCAACGCTCAGACCGGGAAGCGGCGCCGCCGGTTCCGTCGTACCGGTTTCGGCCGGGGTGTTCGGCCCGGGAAGACCGGCGATCGTGGCCGGGGTGCCGGGCGGCGGGATCGGCGAGCTCTCCGCTGTCGTGTCGGCCGACGCCGAGGTGTCGGCGCTTGTCACGATCGTCGGGTCGGGGATCGTCTCGCCCGCAGGCGTCGGGAGCGTGACGACCGTTCCTCCCGGACCGCTCGCCCGTTTCGGATCGAGTTCGCCCGACCCGACACCGGCGATGCGCGGGATCGAGGAGAAGCGCCAGTACAGGTAGCCGACGCCTGACACGCAGAGCACGACAGCAGCAACGAGCGAGACGAGCGCGACGCGTCCGAGTCGGGGACGGGCGAGCCTCACACGACCCTGCTCACAGGGCCCGCATCCACGAGGCAGGTGCAGCGACGCGCTCCGGGCGAACGCAGCGCAGGAGGCATGGCCTCACGCCGACGCCGTGGCCGAGAGGATACGGGCACCGAGGGTCTCGAGCTTCGGAAGGAACCCCTCATAGCCGCGGTCGACGATGCGGAGGTTGCGGATCGTCGTGTTGCCCTCGGCGACGAGCGCCGCGATGACGTAGCTGAAACCGGCGCGAAGGTCGGGCACTTCGATGTCGGCGCCGTGCAGCGGTGTCACACCTTCGAAGGTGGCGAGGTGCGGGTGACCGAGTCCGCCGTAGCGGCAGGCCCGACCCTTGGGGCATCCCGTGCCGACGGTGATCCGCGCTCCCATCTCGTTAAGCGCCTTGGTGTAGCCGAAGCGGTTCTCATACACGGTCTCGTGGATCGTGGACGTGCCGCCGCACTGGGTGAGCGTCACGCCGATCGGTGCCTGCCAGTCCGTCATCAGGCCGGGATGCACGGCGGTCTCCAGGTCGACGCAGCGCAGACCTCCGTCGGCCCGCTTGAAGTGGAGACCGTCGGCAGAGTCCGTGAAGTGCCCGCCGAGGAGACGGTAGGCACCGAGGAACGAAACCATGTCCTCGACCCGGGCGTTGCGGACGACGACCTCGCCGCCGGTGGCGATCGCCGCGCACGCCCAACTCGCCACCTCGAGACGATCGGGTATGGCCTGGTGCTCGAAGCCGTGGAGACTCTCCTGGCCGTGGATCAAGATGGTGCGGTCGGAGCCGAAAATGATCGCCGCGCCCATCTTCTGGAGCACCGTGATCAGGTCCAGAATCTCCGGCTCGACGGCCGCTCCATGCAAGGTGGTCACACCCTCGGCGACAACGGCCGAGAGCAGCACCTGTTCCGTCGCGCCGACCGACGGAAACGGCAACCGGATCTCGCAGCCCGTGAGCCGTTTGGCTCGAAGATGCCACCCGTCGTTGCGGTGCTCGACCTCGGCGCCGAGTTGTTCGAGCGCCATCAAGTGCCAGTTGACCTGGCGCCCGCCGATGTCGTCGCCGCCCAGCGACGGGATCAACGCCTCGCCGGTTCGATGCAGGAGGGGGCCGCAGAGCAGGATGGGGATGCGGCTGCGGCCGGTGAACTCGCCGAGGCGCTCCGGTGAGAGGGGGTTGACAGAGGACGCCTCCACGGTGACGGAGCCGGCACCGTCGTCGGCGGCATCGACCGTCACCCCCATGGCGCGCAGCATGTCGGACACGATGTGGGTGTCGGAGATCGCCGGCACGTTGTGGAGCGTGCACGGGTCCTCCGTCAACAGCGCCGCCACGAGCTGTTTGGAGATCGAGTTCTTGGCCCCGCGTACGGCGACCTCACCCCGGATGGCGTGCCCGCCTTCGAGGACGATCGTGTCGATGGATTGATGCGGAACCGGCACGCGAACAGGCTACTTGCCGCCCCTCCATCCCCAGGTTTCCGACGTTTGGCCGCTGAATCTGGTGGACCTCAGCGGAAGAGGTCCTCCGACGGCGCCCGCACGACCTCTTCCCTCACGGAGCCCTCCCGAAGCCACTGGGGATCGACACCACGGACAATGGCGGCGGCGATACCCGACGCCTTCCCCATGACCAGTTCCGCCGCACCAGCGAGCTCGTCGACGAGGCATACCTCGGTCACGTGCAACTCCCGTCCCTTCGCATCCTCGGTCCCCCGTAGGTCGATGACCGCGGCGATGCCGGCACAGCCGATGGCCACATCGGTGAGGCCTTTGCGCCAGGCCCGGCCGAACGTGTCGGAGATGATCACCGCGACATCGATGCCGAGCCGCCCTTTGATGCCGTCGCGGATGCGCCGGGCCGAGCGGTCGGAGTCGACCGGGAGCAGAGCAGCCCAGCCCTTGTCGATGTTGGACAGGTCGATCCCGGCGTTGGCACACACGAATCCGTGGGTCGTCTCGCTGATGATCAGCTCGCCGCGGGGGGTCATCCGTCGGCGAAGGATGCGGACGGATTCGTCGAGCACATAGCGCTTGTGATCGTTCTCGATGTCGGGGTCGACCGGAACGAGGCGTCCCTCCGCTTTCGACACGACCTTCTGGGTGACGACGATCACGTCGCCGTTGCGAAGGCCCGGCTCCGGGTCGGCGGCGGCGATGATCTGTTCGGCGAGCACGTCGCCCGGACGGACCTCGGGGATCCCGGCGATGGGAAGGAGTTCGATGCGGCTCGGCGTCACCCTCCCAGTCTTGCCACGCGAACCGGCGGGGAACCACATCAGCCGTGACACTGGGAGAGAGGTTGCCCCCAGATATGGGGGCAGAACACCTCCGAGGAGCGTTGGGAGGCGTTTTGCCCCCAGCGATGGGGGCAACCTCTCTCCCGGCGGGCCAGCGGATCAGCCGAGGGCGGAGAGGGCCGTGAGCGAAAGGGTCGCGGCGATGTCGGGGGTTCGCATGATCGTGTCGGTCACCACGGCGCGGACGCCACAGGCTTCGACGGCGGGGGCGCTGTCGGCGTCGGCGTGATCGATGACGAGAACGGAGCAGAACGGGGCGTAGAGGCGGGCGACGCCGACCACGGACGCCTCGTACCCCAGCTCGGTGAGCATCCGGTCGGCCGGTCCCTTCAATGCCGCCCCGGCGACGATGGGCGAAACGGCGACGACCCGGTCGCGTCGGCGCTCCAGCACCGACCGGACACCGTCGACGGCGAGGACCGGGCCGATCGAGACGATGGGGTTGGACGGGCACACGATGATCGCCTCGGCGCCCTCGAGCGTCGCCAGTACGGACGGACCCGGACGGGCGGACTCGATGCCGACGAAGCGGACACCGGTGACCGGGACCGAATGCTTGTGCCGGACGAAGTACTCCTGGAACGCCAGCGGACCGTCGGCGGTGTCGACGACGGTAGAGATCGGATCGTCGCTCATCGGGAGAAGCCGGAAGGTGAGTCCCCATGCCGACGCCAGGTCGGCGGTGACCTCGGTGATCGAAGCTCCATCGGCGAGCCGACCCGTTCGCCAGAGGTGCGTGGCAAGGTCACGGTCGCCGAGGTTGAACCAGTCGACGGCGCCGAACGGTGCGTAGCGAGCCAGCGCCCCCATTGCGGTCCAGGTCTCTCCGGCCAGGCCCCAGCCGCGATCGGTGTCGATCGCCCCGGACGACGTGTAGACGACGGTGTCGACGTCCGGCGAGATGTGCAATCCGTGGAACCTGGTGTCGTCGCCGGTGTTGACGACGACCGACAGCGTCTGCGGATCAACGGCCGTGATGAGTCCTCGGAGCATGCGGGCAGCGCCGACGCCCCCGGCGATGGCCGCGATCATGCGCTCGTGTGGATCGGGGGTCGCACGTCAGGAAGGGATCTTGGCACCGACGAATTCGTCGCCGGCGCGCACGACGGCTCCGTCGCCGACCACGCTCAACGCCCGCACAACGGCACCCTCACCGATTCGGGCCCCCTCGCCGAGCATGGAATCCTCAACGGTCGCGCCGGCCTCGACGGTGGCGCCGTCGAGGAGAACACTGCGTCGGACGACGGCGCCGTGACCGATCACGCACCCGGCGCCGACGACACTGCGCTCGACCGTGGCACCGGGCGAAATCCGCGCCGACGGATGCACGATGCCAGCCGGAGACGACCCGTTCGAGGTATCGATCGCGTCGATGGCGTCGAGGTTCGCCTGCAGGTAGGTGGAGGGGATGCCGGCATCGATCCACGGGACGTCGGCGTGAACGGCATAGAGCGTGCCCTCGGCGACGAGCTCGGGAAAGACGACCCGTTCGATCGAGATCCGTGTTTCGGCGGCGATGGCGGTGATCACCGACGGGTCGAGCACGTAGGTGCCCGCATTGATCCAGTCGGTGGGGGCGTCCTCGCGCTTGGGTTTCTCCACGAACGCGATGACCCGGCCGTCGTAGTCGCACGGGACCACGCCGAACGCACTCGGATCGTCTACCCGGGTCAGCGCGATGGTGGCGCGGGCGCCGACGGAGCGGTGGAACGCAACCTGGGCGGTGAGGTCGAGGGTCGTGAGCACGTCGCCGTTGACGACGATGATCGGCTCGCCACCGCCGTCGAGGAATCCCGCCTTGGCGGCGGCGAAACGTATGGCTCCGGCGGTGTCGAGCGGCGATGGCTCGACCGCGTAGAGCAATCGGACGCCGGCCGCTTCGCCGCTCGGGAACGCGGCCATGAAGGCGTCGGGTCGGTACCCGAGGGAGAGGACGGCTTCGCTCACCCCGTGCTCGGCGAGGTGCGCGAGCTTGCGGGTCAGCATGGGGATGCCCCCGACCGGGAGCATCGGCTTCGGCCGGGTCAGGGTCAGGGGTCGAAGGCGGGTGCCTTCGCCGCCGACGAGGACGACCGCCCGCAACGGCTCAGCCTTGGGTCGTCGTCGACGCCGCGGTCGATGCGGGAGCCACCGTCGACGCAGGAGCCACCGTCGAGGTCGGCGCGCCGCCGGCCGGGACGGTCGTCGGCACCGCCTGCGGAAGGTCGGCCGGAGCTTCGAGCGCTTTCTCCGACGGCGGAACGGCAGGGGTCTTCGATCCCGGGGCCGTGATGGCGAAAGCGTAGGCGCCGTCCTTCACGAGCGGGATGCGTCCGAAGTCGCTGGTGTAGCGCTCGACTCGGCCGGGATTCTTGATGTTGCGCCACAGGTAGACGCTGATCTCGGGCTTCTTCTTGTCCTTTCCGCACGTCATCTTGTCGACGTCGAAAGTCACGGTCTTTCCGTCGACTCCCGGATACGAGATCTGCTTGGACGAGATCTTGGAGTTGACCGCATCGAGGAACAGGCTGAGCTGGGCCTTCTTGCCGGACGCCCGCTTGAGGAACGGATGGATGTGCATGAGGCCGTCGTCGTGGGCGTGAATGCCTGCGGGGTCGGGGAGCAGCGTGCCGTCGATCTCGGCCACGTACTTCCCATTCGCGGTCTTGCCGAGGTAGGCGTCGCACTTGTAGATGCCGTAGGCGGAATGCCAGTGCGTGTCCGCCAGCAGGTCGTCACGCTTCGTCGTGGCTGCGGCGAGTTTCTTCGCATCAGGCTTCTTCTGATCGAGCAGGCGCTGGACCTCTTTGTTCGCCTTCGCAACCTTCTCGGAGGTCGACGCCGCGAAGGGCGCAGTCTCGGCGATCGACTTGCCGATGATCGAGCCGACGACCAGCGCAGTACCGACGACGCAGATGCCAACGACAGCACCCCAGTAGCTCCAGGAGACGTTGACGCGGGACCGAGCGCGAGAACCACCGGCCTTGGCAGCCTTCGCGATCTTCTTGTTGGTCGGCGCCTGGATGTTCGACGGCTTGCTCACGGGGAGTAGAGGTTAGTGGCACCGGCCGACGACCAAGAGCGAACGCTGTCAGCGGGCTGCGGGCGGCCGCCCGGTCCGCCGATGCTGCAGGGCCACCAGTCCCGCCCGGAGGGCGAGCCCGACGGCCACGATCGGCAGGGCGAGGCGCTGGGTGGAGGTCGCAGAACGGCGGGCGAAGCGCCAGAGCGACCGATGGTGGGCGGCGATCATGCGGTACGGCGCGCGTCCGCTCGACCCTCCCACGCCATGACGGACCACGGCTGCGTCCTCGACGTCCACCGACCAACCGGCGCGTGTGAGCCTCCAACAGAGGTCGACGTCTTCCACGTACATGAAATACGACTCGTCGAAGCCCCCGACGGACTCGAAGGCGTCGCGACGAACGAGCATGGCGGTACCGGAGACCCAGTCGATCCGCTTCGGCTGCAGGTAGCGCCCGGACCAGGGGTTGTCGCGCCAGAACAGGCCAACAAACGCATGGCCCGCGGCGTCGACGAGGTTCGGGAACGAACGCGCCGACGGGTACGGAACGCCCGCGAGGTCCGTGACGGCCGGTCCAACGATGGCGAGACGGGCGTCCGTGAGGAGGCGCGAGCGAAGAGTCTGCACGGCACCCGGCCCGACGATCAGATCGGGATTGAGGATCAGCACCGCGGCCGACGAGGTGGACGCAACCCCCCGGTTCGCCGCCGAACCGAACCCGCGGTTGACGCCCAGCGCGAGCCACTGGACGCCACGCCCGGCGAGCTGCGCCACCATGGACCCGGTCGCGTCAGTGGAAGCGTTGTCGACGACGACGATCTGCCCGACACCGGGCTGGTCGACCAAGGAGGCGAGGCATCCGTCGATCCAGCGTTCCGACTCGTACGTGACGACAACGACGTCGGTCGTGCCCGTCGATTCGGCGGCGTCACTCACCGGAGCGCGTCGACCGTGCCCTGGAGCGAAGACTGCCAATCCGGCATCTCTCCCAGGCCGTAGCCGCGAAGGGCGGCGTTGTCGAGCACGGAAACGGCTGGTCGCGGCGCCGGCCGGGCGGGAAGGAGTTCCGATGTGGGGATGGCTACGACCCGTTCGGGATCTTTTCCGGCGGCGGAGAAGATCGCCTGGGCGAACTCGAACCACGTGACCGGGCCGGCGTTGGTCACGTGGAAGGTCCCGGGAAGACGGCCGACGGCGATGCGGCGGAGCATGGGAGCGAGGTCGGCGGTGAAGGTCGGGCAGCCGCGTTGATCGTCGACAACCGTGACCCGCTCTTGCGCCGGGTCGCTGGCCAGTCGAATCATGGTCTTGACGAAGTTGCTCCCGAAGCGTCCGACCACCCAACTCGCCCGGACAATGGTGGCGTGCGCGCCGAGGATGCGCTGCATCTCGAGCTCACCACCGAGCTTGGAGCGTCCGTAGTGGCTGACCGGATTGGGTTGGTCCCATTCGGTGTAGGCGCCCCCGCCGTGCGGCCCCGTGCCCCGACCGTCGAAGACGTAGTCGGACGAGAGGTAGACCACATGTGCGCCGACGAGCGCCGACGCTTCGGCGACGTGACGGCTTCCGAGCGCGTTCACCGCGAAGGCGCGTTGGGGGTCGAGCTCGCAGCCGTCGACGTTGGTCCACGCACCGCCGTGGATGACGATGTCCGGTCGAACTGCGCCGAGCACCTGATGAACGAGGTCTCGATCGGTGACGTCGAGTTCGGCACTCGACGCGATCAGCGCATCGTCGCCGGCTGCGCCGAGCACGAACCCGAGTTCGGTGCCGAGTTGACCGTTGCCCCCGGTCACCAGGATCTTCATCAGACCCGCCCCTCTATCGCTGCGCGTCGGCGGCGATCCTGCGGAGGTACGCCCCGTAGTTCGACTTGCCGTGCTCGGCGGCGATGACGTTCAGCTCATCGAGGCTGATCCAGCCCTGTTCGAAGGCAATCTCCTCGATGCAGGCGATCTGCACACCCTGACGTCGTTCGAGAACCGAGACGAACTTCGCCGCCTCCAGGAGCGAATCGTTGGTGCCAGTATCGAGCCAGGCCATCCCGCGGCCGAGCTTCTGCAGGTGGGCGGTGCCGGCGTCGACGTAGTGGCGATTCACGTCGGTGATCTCGAGCTCACCGCGCGATGAGGGCTGGAGGTCCGCAGCGATCGCGACGACGTCGGCATCGTAGAAATAGAGACCGGTAACGGCGAGGTCGCTCTTCGGCGACTCTGGCTTCTCCTCGATGCTCACAATCCTCGCGTCGGGACCGACTTCGGCCACGCCGTACCGCTCCGGATCCGTGACGCGATAGCCGAACAGGGCGCAGCCACCGGAGGTCTCCACCTGGGTGCGGGCGGCGACGAGGATTTCGGGGAGGCGATCACCGTAGAAGATGTTGTCGCCGAGCACGAGACACGACGGCCCGCCGTCGACGAATTCGGC
>JANPDB010000141.1:0-4752 GCA_031431255.1 Acidimicrobiia bacterium
GTGCTTGTGGCGGCGATCGTTGCCGAGCATGCTGCGCTGGTCGCTGGGGGACCTGGCGCGAACGTGGATCCTCGGTGGTCAGCGCAGCTCGACCGGATCAACGCGGTGTCCGAGCCCGAGAGCACGATGACCCTCCTCTTCGCGACGACCGGAGCCGACGACCCGGCCAAGCTCACGGCCGAAGTCGGCTTCGTGATCGATCTGCTCGCCGTGATCGTCACCCTGCCGAGGCTCGAACGGCTCATGCCTCCGCCTGGAGAAGCGCACGCACCGAGTCCACGCTCGACCCCCAGGGCACCGTCGTCGCACCTCGACGCGAAGGTGCTTGCCCGCGTCCGCGCCCTGTTGGCCAAGGCCGAGTCGACCACCTTCGATGAGGAGGCCGACGCCCTAACCTCGAAGGCGCAGGAGCTCATGGCTCGCCACGCCATCGACCTCGCCATGCTCGACGCGTCAGCTCCGAACCACGGCGCGCCCGTGGCACGGCGTATCCATCTCGACGATCCCTACGTCGACGCGAAGTCGACGCTCCTCTCGATTGTGGCTGCGGAGAACCGCTGTCGCTCGGTCTTCACCCCGGGCTTCGGGTTCTCCACGGTGTTCGGATTCGACGCCGATATCGACATCGTGGAACTGCTGTTCACCTCGCTGCTCACGCAGGCCACATCTTCGATGGTCGCAGCCGACAAGCAGGTCGACCGCAACGGCAGGTCGCGCACCCGGTCGTTTCGTCAGTCGTTCCTCGTGGCCTTCGCCTACCGGATCGGCGAACGACTCCGCGAGGCCAACGAAGCCGCGGCCAGCCAAGCCGCAGAGGATCTCGGTGACGCGTTCCTGCCGGTGCTCGCCACCCGGGCGGTGCAGGTCGAAACCCTGGTCACCGAGATCTTCCCGAAGACGCGGTCGAAGCGCAGCGCCGTCTCCAACGCCGACGGCTGGCACGCCGGACGCGCCGCCGCCGATAAGGCATCCATCCGTCCGCCCGGCTCGCTCCCACGATCTCGCGGATAGAGGGTGTTCTCCGGGGCGCCGGTCTGGCTCGGTGAGCGGCGGACCAGCTGCCTCCCGCACCTTCTCCCGCCAAGGGAGCGTGCTGGGCCCTAACAGGGTGTCGGCATCCCGGACCCGCCAATTCGGCATCCCACATACGTCGATTGCGCGTGGCAGGTTCGAGAATACCGGGCATGTGGGATGCCGCAGAGGGGGGGTGTGGGATTCCCGGCGCTGCCACGCAGCTCAAGCCGCTCGAAGCGCGCCGTGGTTGACTGAACCTATGGTGTCAACTGCTGTCCCTCCCGTGTCGTCGTTGCTCGACCTGACCGGTCGGGTCGCCCTCGTGACGGGAGCGAGCGGGAACATCGGCGCCGGAATCGCCCGTCGACTTCACGAGGCAGGTGCTGCCGTGGCCCTGCACGCGGGCCGGAACCGGGTGTCAGCCGACGCGCTCGCCGCTGAACTGGCCGAACGGGTGACCGTCGTGCAGGGAGATGTCGAACTCGACGCCGACCGGCTCTGCGACGAGACGTTCGCCGCCTTCGGGCAGCTCGACATCGTGGTGAACAACGCCGGCATCCAGCCAGTCGCGCCCTTCATGGATCTGACGGCGAACGATCGTTCCGAGATGCTCCGCATCAACGTCGGCGGCGTGATGGCGATGACCCACGGCGCGGCGGCGCGGATGCCCGATGGTGGGTGCGTCGTGAACATCGCGTCGATCGAGGGACTGCAGCCGGCGTTCATGCACAGCCACTACACGACGTCGAAGGCGGCGGTGCTCATGCACACCCGCGCCGCTGCGTTGGAGCTCGGCGCCCGCGGCATTCGGGTGAACGCCGTTGCCCCCGGGCTCATCCATGTCGACGGCATCGACGACGGTTGGCCGGAAGGCGTCGCCCGCTGGCACGCCGCAGCTCCACTCGAGCGTCTCGGGGAGCCGAGCGACATCGGCGACGCGGTGCTCTTCCTCGCGTCGCCCATGGCGCGGTGGATCACCGGTGCGACGTTGGTCGTCGACGGGGGAGTGCTGACCCACAACACCTGGTGACGGTCGCGTCATCGAGCGGCGGGGAGTGCTCACCCACAACACCTGGTGATGGTCGCACCACTCAGCGGCGGTGCTGTGCCTTTTGCGTTGGCTCCAGCTCTCCCAAGCCGCCGGTGACCTGATCAGCGGCGGGCGACCAGCATGACCGACTCCGCCGGGCCGTCCGGGCGGATCGGCTCCAACTCGTCGAACACGATCGCGAAGCCGCAAGCCCGCAGCGCGGCCCGGAACGACGATGCCATCGCGTCGGCGATCACCCACGCCACGACGGCATGTTCGTCGAGCGCCTCGATGATCCGCGGCACCGCAGTGGCGTCGACGTGACCGCTCGTGAACGTGCCGGCCGAGATCGACGCGGCGTAACGTTCAGCGCGAGCGCCAGCGTGATCGTCGACCGCCGCGAGCGGCTTTGTCAGGTCAACCACACGGAGGGTCCTATAGGACCCGTGTCGTGCCGCGACCTCGAGCATCTCGGGGGAGATGTCCCAGCCATCGATCGCGGTGAACCCATGAGCACGGAGATGTTCGCCGACCACTCCCGTGCCGCAACCGAGGTCAAGCACCCCGGCAGAACGATCGGCGTGGTGTTCGGCCAACAGGTCGGAAATACGCGATGAACCGATGACACCGAGCGTGTCGAAGACATCACGGTCGTAGCTCTTCGCCCATTCCCGGTAGAGGGCGACGGCGTCGTCGGCCGATCGCAACGAACGGGCCCTGGCGACGAGCTCAGCGGCGCGGTCAGTCATGGGCCAAACTCCGTTCCCGAACAACAGACGGCGATGTCGGCAAGGCGTCGGTCCCGTGCTCGAATACGTGCTCAGCTGTCATTTGCGGCCCCTGACATCAACTGAGGAGTTCGAAACATGTCTGCCTACATCATCGCCGACGTCGAGGTTCATGACCCGGTGGCCTACGAGCCCTACCGGACGATGGCCGCCGCCGCCATAGCCAAACACGGCGGGCGTTACCTCGCCCGGGGCGGCGAGGTCGAGGTGCGCGAGGGAACCTGGCAACCGCGCCGGACCGTCATCCTGGAGTTCGAGAGCTTCGCCAAGGCGACGGCGTTCTATGAGTCCGACGACTACGCCCCTGCGCTCGCGCTCCGAAAAAGCATCGCAACGACGAACCTGGTGATCGTCGACGGGTACACGCCGCCGGCCTGACGCGGGCCACTCAACCTCGGTCCGGTCGCCGTCGATTCTGGCTGGCGCGTGGCGGCGGCAGGTTGCCAACTTCTGTCGGTGTCGCGTCGCGTGCAGCTTCTGGCGGCAGCTCGTCACTCAAGGCTTCGCTCGCGTCGCCATCTCGGCAGGCTCGGATCGATGCCGCGGAGCCCAACATCGCGGCGTCGCGGTGCTCATTGTTCCGAGCGTCAGTGGGGGTGACGATGATGCCGATTGCCCGCCAGTCGATCGAGTGCGTCAGCCGGCGGTGGCGCAGTTGAACTTGACGACCGCGCCGTTGTTGTAGCTGGTCCGTCCACAGGAGTTGATCGACGAACCCGAGCGCATCTTCGAATAGATGGATCCGGGACCCGACATCGTCCGCTTGGTGCTCGTCTTGTATCCGCCCATGTAGGCCGTTGCGCTGGTGACAGCAGCGGTGCCCCCGGCCGAGGAAGTGACGCGGGCCCACGAAGCATTGCAGCGGCGCGAGTACCGAAGCGTCACGACCTGTCGACCGAACGTGCCTCCGGACGCGCGGTCTTCGTCGACCACTCGGTTGATGCTGACGGCGTCGGCGGCACAACCCATCGTCACGGGGCTCTTGCCATTGCATCCCGATCCCCGGCATCCGGCGGCCGAAGCAGCGCCAGCGAAACCGAGGGGGGTGAGGGTTGCCGCAACTATGAAGCCGAGCATGACTGTGAAACGGGTCAAACGTGACGTGTCCATGGTTGCTCCTCCGTCGGTGCGTTTCATCGGTGCACATACCAACCATGCCACACCGCGAGCTGGGCTGCGCACATCTCGGTCGAAGCCGCGATGTGGCTCGGAGCTCCGGTCCATCGCAACCGGTCGCAGGTCGTCCAGAGGGCCAGCTCCGGTTGACAAATTAGGTCGAATGACCTAGTTTATGCTCCGTGGACGCAAAGGCCCCTGTTCGCCGAGCGCAGCAGCGAGGGACGCTGACGCGGACCGACCTCTTGCAGGCGGCGTTGCGGGAGTTCGCCTCGGTAGGTTTTGAGGCAGCGTCGACCAGGGCCATCGCCGCAAGGGCCGGGGTGCGCCAGGGTCAGCTCACGTATCACTTCGAGACGAAAGACGACCTGTGGCGGGAGACGGTGAACCACCTGTTCGAGCGATTCGACGGCGAGTTCGCAGCTGGTCTTGCCTCGACCGTCGGCGCTGGCAACGACGGCGCCGGCAACGACGCGCTGTCAGCGTTCGAAGCGAGCGTTCGGGCGCTGGTCCGGGCAGTTTCGAAGCTCCCTGAACTGAATCGGGTCATGGTGCACGAGGCGACCGACGACTCTGACCGTCTGACGTGGATCGTGGAGACCCATGTCCGGCGGCGGTTCGAACAACTGGCTGCACTCTGGAACGAAGTGAAAGCGCTCGGAGCGACGCACCTCGACGCCGATCCGGTGGTGCTCTACTACTGCCTCCTCGGCGCAGCGTCCCTTCTCTACGTGAACGCTCCTGAAGCCAGAAAGCTCGAAGGCGGAAAGAGGACCTCGGGAGCAGCTGCGGCGGCGCGAGTCG
>JANPDB010000142.1:0-2178 GCA_031431255.1 Acidimicrobiia bacterium
AGCACGACGGTCGCAATGCCGATTTGGGCCCAGATGAAGATCACGATCAGAAGAAGCGTGTTGAACCCAGGGCCCCAACTGGGCGGTGTGAGGCCGCCGAAGCCGCGTTCGAGAAGCCAATTCCGGCCTTCGGGTCCTCCGCCCATGGAATCCGGAAGGTGGGCGGCCTTGGTCACGGCGTTCAGAAGCCCGGCGTCGAAGGAGAAGCCCTTCTCGGCATAGATGAACCGCCACGTGATACCGGCGCCGACGAGCGAGATCGCCACCGGGAGAAAGATCAGAGTCTTGGCGATTCGCTCACCTCGCATGCCGTCGGCGAAGCGGGCAATCATGAGCCCGATCGCGACCGTAACGCTGGTCCCGACGAACACCCAGACGAAGCTGTTGACGACAGCGAGTCGGCTATCGAGTTGATCCCAGATTTCTCGGTAGTTGCCAAGGCCGACAAACTTCTTGCCGGTGTCGTCGAGCACGCTGGCAATCGCCGTGCGAACTGCGGAAACCATCAATCCACCGATCGCGAAGATCAGCGCACAGATGATGAACGGGACCGCTTGGAGCTTCTCCCGGATGCCCCGGGGAAGTTGGTTGATAAGCGCGTAGATGATCAGGAAGACGGCGACGAAGCCGACCACACCACCAGTGATGAGCGCGATATTTCTGAGGAGGTCTTCCATGTTCGCTGTTCGCTATCCCTCTCGCAGGTTTGCCGACCAGCGGAAGTCAATCACAGTCCGTATGGAAAATGACGACCGCAGACCGAAGACGAAGTGCCCGTGCGCGAACGCGCACGGGCACTGTCAGAACGTGAAGCTCTTGTCGTTACCGACCGGAGCCGATCAGGCCTTGGGCCAGCTCTTCTCGATGTTGTTCACGGTGTCGTCGGTGGACTGACCGGTGACCCACTTCGTGATCTCCGTCCAGAACGTGCCGGCGCCGACGGCGCCCGGCATCAGGTCGGAAGCGTCGAAGCGGAACACATCGGCTCCCTTGAGTAGCGCGGCAAACTTCGCGCCGACCGGGTCGGTGTACTTCGCCACGTCGATGTCCTTACGGGGGAACAGGTTCGACTTGCGGGTCACGAGGATGGCGTTGGCATAATCAAGCGACGTGCTGAACAGAAGGGCATCCATGGTGACGGGCTTGTTGTTGCCTGCCGCCAAGATGTCGCCGGCACCGAGCATGTACTTCGGGCCGCCGGCCGGGCTCGGCAGGTAGAACGACGAGATGTCTCCGTCGTCGCCGACTTTGGTGCCTGCCGGCCAAAGGTCCTTGTAGAACGATGCCTGGCGGTGCATGTAGCACTTACCTTGGACGATCGGGAAGCCGCCCTCCTGGAACTTGGTCGTGGCGATGTTCTTCACGGCCGACTCGCTACCGATGTACTTCGGGTTCTTGACGTAGGCGCCGACAGCATCCATTACCGCCTTCACCTTCGGGTCGTTGAAGGCCAACGTGTGGTTGACCCACTGGTCGTAGACCTTCTCGCCGTTGAGGCGGAGCATGAAGTCTTCCATCCAGTCGGTGAGCACCCATCCGGTGGCGACGCCGGACTCGATGCCGACGCACCACGGCGTGCCGCCGTCGGTGACGATCTTGTCGGAGAGCGTCTTGAGCTCATCGAGCGTGTTCGGGATCTTGTACCCCTTGGCGGCGAACGCTTTCGGGCTGTACCAGATGAGGGACTTGATGTTGACTTCCTGCGGGATGCCATAGACCTTGCCGGCCACGGTGCCGTATTCGAGCCAGCCGCCGATGAAGTCGTTCTGTGCCGACTTCAGCGTGTTGCCGGTGAGCGGCGTGAGCTTGCCCTTCGCGGCGAGCGAGGCGAGGAGTCCCGGCTGCGGGAAGTCGATGATGTCGGGGGCGTTGCCACCCTCGAAGCGGACCTTCACCTGGGCCTCGAACTGGTCGGTGCCGTCCATTTTCACCTTGGCGCCCGTGCACTTCTCGAATGCCGAGTAGGCGTTGGTGTAGTCGACCAGGACCTGATCAGTAGCGCTGTTGCGCTTCGGCGTCAGCTGGGTGACCGTCTTCCCCTTGTACTGGTTCTTGCAGAGAATCTTGCCGCCGGCGATGGACTTCGGTCCGGCAGCTTTCTTCGTGGCGGCACCCGCTGCGATTGGCGCAGCGAGCACGGCGAGTGCCGCGACGGCGGCTACCGACTTAGACAGTTTC
>JANPDB010000143.1:0-5538 GCA_031431255.1 Acidimicrobiia bacterium
CTGAACGTCGATGAGGAAACGGCCGAGAAGAAGCTCTCCGACGCCCTGGCCTGAGGCCGGCCCGTACGGCCGTCATCGCCCGTGACCGACCATCGCTGGCTGGCTGCCAGGCGAGCGACCGAGCGCCCCGGCGTGTGGTCGATCGTCGTCGCGGGCGGGACCGGTGCCCGTTTCGGGGGTGCTGTTGCCAAGCAATTCCTTCCCCTCGGCAACGCCCGTGTCGTTGACTGGTCGCTGTCTCTCGTCCGGTCCCTGAGCGGCGACCGCGTCGTTCTGGTCGTCGCACCCGATCGCCTGGGCGATCACGGAACCGACGCAACACTCGTCGTCGCCGGAGGGGCGACGCGGTCCGATTCGGTTCGCGCCGGGCTCGCCGCCGTCGGGCCCGACGCCGAGATCATCCTCGTGCACGACGCGGCGCGGCCCCTCGTGCCCGGCGCGGTCCTCACCCGGCTCCTCGCAGCGATCGATGCCGGAGCTGATGCCGCCGTCCCCGGTCTGGCGGTGACCGACACCGTCAAGCGGGTCGATGCCACCGGGCTGGTTCTCGAAACACCCCATCGCGCCTCGCTGATGGCGGTGCAGACACCGCAGGCCTTCCGAGCCGAGGTGCTCCGGCGCGTCCATGCGACAGGCGGAGAGGCAACCGACGACGCCGCGTTGGTGGAGGCTTCGGGGGGACTCGTCGTCGTCGTGCCCGGTGACCCGCTCGCTCGTAAGGTGACAACCGATGAGGATCTCACTTGGTTGCGGGCGCAGCTCGACTCGACCGCCGATCGAGCCCGCAAGGATGATGGTGCCCCATGACGTCTGATGGCGGGAACGACTTCCCCGACCTGCGCGTCGGACAGGGATTCGACATCCACCCGTTCTCCGATGACCCCTCCCGTCATCTGGTCCTCGGCGGGGTGGTGATCGAGGGATCGCCAGGTCTGGTCGGGCACAGCGACGCCGACGCTGTCGCCCACGCCGTGACCGATGCGTTGCTGGGCGCCGCCGGTATGGGCGACATTGGGCAGCACTTTCCTGACACCGACCCGGCGTGGAAGGGTGCCGACTCGATGAAGTTGCTGAGCGCCACGATCGAACTGCTGGCACGTGACGGCTGGTCGGTCCTCAACGTCGACACCACGGTGGTCCTCGAAGCGCCGAAGCTGGCGCCCGTCCGAGCGGCGATGGCGGAGCGCTTGAGCACGGTGTGCAAGGCGCCGGTCAGCGTGAAAGCGAAACGGGCCGAGGGACTGGGCGCCTTGGGTCGTCGCGAAGGCATCGCCTGTTTTGCCAGTGCGCTGATCATTCGCCGCCGCTAGACACCTCTCGGTGGATCTCCGACCGCTCCGCCATCCTGACATCCGTCGTCTTTGGCTCGGTCTGTTCATCTCGCGCATCGGATCGGCGGCCACGTTCATCGCCGTGCCGTTCCACGTCTACGAACGGACGGGGAGTTCGCTGGTCGTCGGGTTGCTCGGTCTGGCCGAGGCCGTTCCGCTCGTGTTCAGTGCGCTTCTCGGGGGCGCGCTCGCCGACGCTCTCGACCGGCGCCGACTCATCATCGGTGGCGAACTCTCGCTGATGGCATGTGCCCTCGCTCTGGCGGTGATCGGAGCGAGCGACCGGGTACCGGTGCCGGCGATCTTTGCCGTGGTCGTGCTGCTCTCGATCGTCGACGGCATCCAGCGACCCGCGCTCGAGGCCTCATTCGCTCGGATCGTCGCGCATGACGAAGTCGGTGCCCTCGCCCGTCTCAATCAACTCCGATGGTCCACGGCGTTCCTCCTCGGGATGCTTGTCGGCGGTGTGCTCATCGATGCCTTTGGTGTCACCGCGGTGTACCTCGTCGACGCGGCCACCGTGCTGCCGGCCCTTGCGCTGTTCCTCAGGGTGGTGGCCACCCCGCGTCGGGAGAACGCCGAGCCGATCGGCCTCGGATCGATCAGAACGGGGCTGCGCTATGCACGGAGCCGCCAAGAGCTGTTGGGCACCTACGTGGTCGACGTCGTCGCGACGTTCTTCGGCATGCCGCTCGCTCTCCTGCCGGCGTTCTCGAAGCAGTTCGGCGATGCCAGCGCCTACGGATTGCTCAGCGCGGCCCCGGTGATCGGGGCAGGGATCGCGTCGCTCACGACGGGTTGGGTCACGCGGGTCCATCGTCATGGCCGCGCCATCTCTCTGGCCGCCGTGGCCTGGGGTGCCGGGGTGGTCGCGATGGGGTTGTCGCCGACCCTGCTGGCGGCGTTCGGCTGCTTCGTCTTCGCCGGTGCCGCCGACGCGGTGTCGGGGGTATTTCGTCAGACGATCTGGAACCAGACCATTCCCGACGACGTGCGGGGTCGCATGGCCGGCATCGAGATGGTCAGCTATTCGATCGGACCGACGCTCGGCGGCGTCGAATCCGGTGTAGCAGCAAGGCTGTTCGGCGTCGCCGGGGGAATCGTGAGTGGCGGAGTGGCGTGCAGCGTGGGCTCGCTCGCTGTCGGCCGTGGCCTACGCGATTTCTGGCACTACGACGACCGCACCAACCCGTCGGCGCTGGCCGAACGCGAGCGCCGCGCTGCGGTGCCCTGTCCGACGTGAGCCCGGGCTGTGCTGCTCGCTGGTGAGGCGCTCGCGGTCACGCGCTCTCTAGGACGATTCAGGCGCGGATCGGCAGTTTCCGAGCGCAGATCAGCTGTTTCTACGCACACCTGGGATCAGTTCGTCAGGCTTACGGCGCGCCGACGGCGCGGTGCGCGTGAAACCAGCTGATGTGCGCGTGAGGCGTCGTGACACCGACCCGCCAGTTCCCGGGGAACCGGCCGGGGCCAGGCGGGGAACGCGCCCAGTATCGTCGGGGTCATGAATCGCGGAGGACAGCGGCCCGACCGCGCACCCAAGACCGGAACCACACGAGGGGCACCCGGACGCGGCGGCGCGTCGGGCGGAACCTCGCGTGGCGGGCCGAGGGATGCTCCAGCAGGTCCGCGTGGCGGGGTTGGCGGGGGATCACGCGGATCCGGTGCCGTTGGTCCGCGTGGTGGGGTCGCCGGGGGATCACGCGGATCCGGTGCGACACCCGGCGGTGCGGGTCGCGGCGGCCCGAGCGCAGGCGCACCGCGCGACGGGGGTTCCGCCCGCCCGTCGGGGACCGGTTCGCTCGGTGGGTCCGGCCGTGCTCCGGGAAGCCGTGCTCCGGGCAGTCGTGCGGTCGGCGCCCGTCCGCCACGATCCGGTCCGGGCACCTTCGGCGGGAAGCCGCCGCGCGGGTCCCGGAGCTCGGCGGCCATGGGTGCCCCACTGCGGCCCCGGGCACCTCGCGGCCTGGGTGGCGATCAGGTCGAAGGGCGCCAGGCTGTTCGTGAACTCCTGCTTGCCGGCCGACGCCGAGTGCGCGAGGTCTGGATGGCTGATGGGTCCGACGATTCGCCGATCTTGGCCGAGATCGAACAACTCGCCGGTGAAGGACGGGTGCCGGTGCGTGTCGTCACCCGTGACCAACTTTTCGTCGAGGCTCGGACGGAAGCACCACAGGGCGTGCTGGCGTTCGCCGACGAGATCGCCGAGATGGAGTTCGACGACATGCTGCGGGCCCGCGGCGGGCGGCTGCCGTTTCTCCTCTTCGTCGATCAGGTCACCGATCCTCAGAACCTCGGTGCGCTCCTTCGCAGTGCCGAGGGAGCGGGCATCACTGGCGTCGTGCTGCCTCGCCACCGGGCGGTGCACGTCACGCCGACGGTCACGAAGGCTGCCGCCGGAGCCGTCGAGCGGGTGCCGATGGCCCTCGTCGGCGGCTTGCCTACGGCCATGCTCGACGCAAAGAAGGCAGGCGCTTGGATCGTCGGTCTTGACGCCGACGGACCCGATGATCTGTACTCACTCGCCCATCTCGCGGACGAGCCACTGGTCGTTGTCATCGGCGCCGAGGGGTCGGGACTCTCCCGCCTCGTCCGGGCCCGATGCGACTCGATCGCCCGGATCCAGCTGCGGGGCGCACTTCCTTCGCTCAACGCCAGCGTTGCCGGGGCCGTCGCCATGTTCGAAATGGGTCGTCACCGGGTGTGATGCGTCGTCGTACGATTGGGGTCACCTCGCCGGGTTAGCTCAGGGGTAGAGCAGCTGTCTTGTAAACAGCAGGTCGTCAGTTCAAATCTGACACTCGGCTCCAGATTTTCGGCTTCTGAACAGCGGTTATCCGTTCGGGCTTCTCGGAACTGCTGACCGTTCAGACGTGGTCTATCACGGATGCATCAGTCCGGATTCGGCCTCCGCCGGGTCATCATCTTCGCCTTGTTCCGGTCGATCAGCGCAGGCCCACGTCGTCGCTCGGGGCCTTTCCTCGAGAAGCTCGCCTGCGCAATCGGCTCCGACCTCGTCGTCGGCCTCGCCCCCGATATCGCCGACAAACGGATCAAGTCGCTTGTCGCCTCCGGCCGTGCCGTCATCCGAGAGGGGAGCTGACAGAAGCACGCCTGCCGCCCCTCGATCTCGACTCAGGTTGCCCACGATCGCGACCGTCTGCCCGAAGCATCGACGGAGATCGATGTATCACGGACGGATCGATCCGCGGCGTGCCAACCCGCCGGGCTGTCGCTTCGGGGTGAACTGGATGGCAAGCTTTGCCATAAGCCGGTAGAATCCTCATATGTCGGCCATGAACGTGTCGCTCCCTGATGAGCTCAAGGCCTACGTCGATGGTCAGGTCGGAGCGGGCGGTTATGGGTCGACGAGCGAGTACGTGCGTGATCTCATCCGCCGAGACAAGGACCGTCAGCAGCTTCGACGTGCGCTTCTTGATGGTGCTGCGTCGGCTCCGGGTCCGATTGCTGATTTGTCGTACTTCGAGACATTGCGCGGGCGGATTCGAACTGCGGGCTGATTCGAATGTCGGAGAGGTCCGTCCACCTGCGAGCGGCAGCGGCGACGGATATCGACGCGGCCGCCGATTACTACCTCGCTGAAGCAGGTGGCGACGTTGCGTTGCGATTCGTTGACGCGGTTGAGCGGGTTCTCGACCAGATCGCACGATCCCCGCAGGCGGGAAGTCTCCGCTTCGCATACGAACTCGATATCCCCGATCTGCGCGCCCGTCCGTTGACCCGGTTCCCGTATGTCGTGTTCTACGTGATCGCCGAAGAGGGCATCGAAGTGTGGCGCGTTCTACACGTCCGGCGAGACGTGGCGTCGGAGATCGCCACCGACGCTGCTCCGTAGCCCGGGAAGGTCCCGGCGATGGCGTCGGAGCCGTGCTTATGGTGAGCGGACGTCCGATAAATCGATGCACGTCGATGTGATCACGAGTGCACTAGTCCGCAGCGTGCCAACCCGTCCGGCGATTGGTGCTATGTACACGTAGGACACGCGTGGCCGCCGGTCAGAGCACCGGACGGCACTGAACGATACATATCGACTCGACCAACTCTGACAGTGACACGCACCAACACCCCGAACCCGACTACAACACCCGGCCCATTACTCAGCGTGCTTATAAACAGGCAGACGAGTACCCTCCACAACGTCCAGCACCACCCTGGAAGCCTACCGACCGAACCCGACCCTCGGCGT
>JANPDB010000144.1:0-2916 GCA_031431255.1 Acidimicrobiia bacterium
GATCACCATGGCCATGCCCTGCCCGCCGCCGACGCACATCGTTTCGAGCCCGATCGTCTGGTCCGTGGCGACGAGGCTGTTGAGCAGTGTCGTCAGGATGCGGGCCCCGGTCATCCCGAACGGGTGACCCATGGCGATCGCACCTCCGTGGACGTTCACTTTCGCCCGGTCGATCCCCAAATGACGCAGCGACGGGATCACCTGGGCAGCGAACGCTTCGTTGATCTCCACGAGGTCGACGTCGTCGATGGTCATCGAGGCCCGGGCGAGCGTGCGTCGCACGGCTTCGATGGGCCCGAGACCCATGATCTCCGGACTGATCCCCGTCACCGACGTTGACACGATCCGAGCGAGCGGGGTGAGACCCAGCTCGCGGGCGCGCACGTCGCTCATGACGACGACTGCGGCGGCGCCGTCGTTGAGCGGACAGGAGTTGCCGGCGGTGACCGTGCCGTCAGGCCGGAAGACGGGCTGGAGCTGGCCCAGACCTTCGCGTGTGGTGTTTGGCCGCGGCCCGTCGTCGGTCCTCACAACCCTCCCGTCGGGCAGGGTGACGGGGGTGATGTCGATCTCGGCGAACCCGTTGGCGATGGCTCGCGCGGCATTCTGCTGCGACTCGAACGCGAACAGGTCTTGGTCCTCGCGGGTGATGCCTTCGATCTGGGCCACGTTCTCCGCGGTCTGCCCCATCGCGATGTAGACATCGGCAAGCCCCTCGGGCTGCCACCGCGGCGCGTGTGGGCCGGATCGTTTGGCGGAGCGCAAGCGCGCCTCGTCGAAGACCGGATTCGCCGTGTCGGGGAGCGAGTCGGAGTTGCCGTGGATGAATCGGCTGACGCATTCGACGCCCGCGGCGATGTAGGCCGTGCCTTCGCCGGAACGGATCGCGTGGGCGGCCATGCGGATCGCCTGGAGCGACGAAGCGCAGTAGCGGTTGACGGTCGTTCCCGGGGTGTCGGGAAGCCCGGCGAGCACGCTTACCACGCGGGCCATGTTGAAGCCCTGTTCGCCTCCGGGGAGCCCGCAACCGAGCAACAGGTCCTCGATCTCGGTGAGCGGCAGCCCGGGGACCTTCGCCAACGCGGCCACCACCATCTGGGCGCCGAGGTTGTCCGCCCTGACGTCGACGAGTGAGCCTTTGAACGCCCGCCCGATCGGCGAACGAACCGTGGAGACGATGACAGCTTCGGGCATGGCGGGTTCCCCCGGGAGGCGAGCGGGGCTACGGAACCCCGCCTTGTGAACTTGTGAATCTAGAGAGCGCTTGGGGGCAACCGGACGAAACCGGCGGTGACCCTGGTCACTCGCGTCATGCGGGGTCGTCGATCGCCGCGGAGAGGGCGGCGACATCGCCGCCGTCGAACACGCTGCGGGCGCCCACGCGTGAGACGAAGCCGAGCTGCAGACCGCTTGACTCGTCGCGAACCGTGAAGAACCGTTCGAGTCCATTGTCCTTGGCCATGACACCGGTCTGGACGGCGGTGTGCCGCTTGGCGAGGTCGTCGTGCAGATACGCGGCGTTCAGAACCTCGACGGCGAGATGATGGACACCGGTCGGCAGCGGGCCACCCGGCCGGTCGGGTGACGACTCGACGAGGACCAACGTGACACCGCCGGCATCGACGACGGCGCAGTGCAGGCCCGGGTGGTCTTCGTGTTCGGTGCGGGATTCGACGATGGCGAAACCGAGGCCCTCGACGAACCACCGGGTCGCTTCATCGAGGTCGCGCACCACGACACTGACGTGGTCGATCCGACAGGCGCTGGTCTGCAACGCCGTCTCCGGCGCAACGGGAGCAGACGTCTCGTCGCGGTCGGCCCGCATGGAAACCGCTTCGACGCGATGGGCCTCGCCCAGGAGCATGCGAAACAGCAGGTCGGAAAACCGGGGATCGACGCCGACCTCTACGCCCCAGGCAACCCGGGTGCGCAGCACCTCGCGGACGCGCTCCGGCACCAGCACCTGCGAAGCCGATGCGCCCTTCAATGCCGCAACTTCGTGGACGGCACGGAATCGCCTGGCGAGGGTTTCGAGCAGCGCTCTATCGCAGGCGTCGATCTCGGCACGCAGATCCGCGAGGATGCGTGTCACGGCGTCATCTGCTCTCCGGCGGGGACTCGGGCCACGGGACCGACGGTAGCGGGAAGTGAGCGCCGCACCGATCACCATGCGGCGTGCGGCAATGGAAGACTCCATGCGTGCTTGCGTACCGCGCCCCTCTTGCCGACCTGCGCTTCAGTCTCGATCTGGTCGCGCCTGGGCTCCATCTGCTCCCGGGCATGGAGCATGCCGATCGGGCGACCGTCGATGAGCTCCTGGCCGAGTTCGGACGCCTGTGTACTGCGGTCATCGCACCGACGAACCCGATCGGTGACCGTGAAGGAGTGATGGTCGACATAGTCGCGTCGACCATCCGCACCGCTTCCGGATTCAGGGAGGCCTACCGGGCCTATGTCGATGGCGGATGGGGAGCTGTTGCTGCTTCTCCGGCCTTTGGAGGGGGAGGTTTCCCGCACACCGTGGGCCTCGCCATCTCTGAGATGCTCGAATCGTCGAACATCGCCTTCGCGTTGTGCCCCATGCTGACGCAAGGATCGATCGACGCCCTGACCCACTGGGGCTCGGAATCCCAGCGTGAGCGATACCTCGGCAAGCTGGTGGTGGGCGAGTGGTCGGGCACGATGAACCTCACCGAGCCTGATGCCGGTTCAGACGTCGGAGCGCTCCGCACCCGCGCTGCGAAGGCGAGCGACGGAAGGTGGCGGATAACCGGCCAGAAGATCTACATCACCTGGGGCGAGCACGACCTGACCGAGAACATCGTCCACCTCGTGCTCGCTCGCGTCGACGGCGCCCCCGCCGGCACGAAGGGGATCTCCTGCTTCATCGTCCCGAAGTTGCTGGTCGATGGCGAC
>JANPDB010000145.1:0-4478 GCA_031431255.1 Acidimicrobiia bacterium
ACGAGCGTCCTGGTCGAGCTCGGCCGATCCGCGACGCTGCCCAACGGCGGACCATTTGCCCGGCTCGTGTTCGTCAACGGTCACGGCGGGAACCACAGCGCGCTCACGGATGCATTGGCGATCCTGCAGGACGAAGGCCGCCACGTCACCGCGTGGTGGCCGCAGCTCCCCGGCGGTGACGCGCACGCCGGCCACACCGAGACCTCTCTGCTTCTCGCCATTGCGCCCGAACGCGTCCGGTTCCCCGGCGGTGACCGGAGAACCGACGCCCTTCGAGGGAACACCGAGCCGTTGTCGTCGCTGTTGGCGGCCATGCGAAGCGGAGGGGTGCGCGCCGTGAGCCCGAGCGGAATTCTTGGCGATGCCACGACCGCCGACGGCCAAGAGGGCGAACGCATACTGTCGCATCTTGTCGGGCAACTCGTGTCGTTCCTCGGCCTGTCGACGGGATGATCCCGGACACTGCTCTGCGGAACACTCGGAGTCCTTCTCCCTGACTGCCCTACTCGGCGGATTCGGAGGTGGCCTTCATCTCTCGGGCGGCGCGTCGGGCGGCGCGAGCCGCATCGTCTGCCTTCTCCTCGCGCTCGGCCTTCGCCACGGCGTAGCCGAACACGATCGCCGGAGCGAGGAACAGCGAACCGACGCCCATCGACCATGCGATGACGGTGTTCGCCGCGTCCGTGGGCTTGTCGAGCCAGATGAATCCGAATGCAACACAGGCGAGCGCGAAGCATCCGTAGCCCACCGCCTTGCCGATCCTCACGGCCAAGGCGATGCGGGCACGGCGGGCGAGCACGGGATCGAGGGCGCCGGAAGAACTCACGGGGTCAACCTACCGAGTCCGACCTGCTCCGCCGAACGATCAGCGATGGGGAACGCTTCCGGTGCGTCGGCCTCGGCCTCGGCCTCGGCGGAAAGATCGCAAGAACAGGCCACCGGCTTTTCGAGTTGGGGAAGGCCGTGTCGTGTCAGCACCGCTCGCACCGCGGCGCGTGCGGTCAACTCGCTCGCGAGATGAGGGTCGTCCGGATCAGCGGCGGTCAGGTCGACCAGGACAGCCGGATCGGCAGCAACGTCGGCGACCTGCAGGGCAATATCCATGGGGTTCACACGCGACACGATCTCCTCAGAACCGAAGGTCACCGTGCCACTGCGGGCAGTCGACGCTCCGGCGTCTCCGGCCCGGTGACGACCCCGGTGCGGCCGGGCCTTCCCGCGATCGATGACCGCCGTGAACGCGGCGAGGCCGAAACCGAAAGCGATGAGTAGATCGCCGACGGAGGTGACGGCGCCCAACGGAGCGATCGGGATGCGCCGCGCCGCGACGAGCAACTGGTCTCCGTCACGAAACGGTCTCGTGAGGCCGTCCGTCTTCAGGACCACCGGCCCTGACGGGATCAGACCCGCCGTTTCGGCTGCTGCGGGATCGTAGGGAAGCGCGCCGTTGAGCCCGAGGACCAACGCGTTGAGGAACAGCCCGAAGCAAACTGCCGCAAGCCCCGGCCAACGAAGGGCGTTCCGCCCGGCGAAGACAATTCCGCAGAGTGTGGCGACCAGGAGCACCGTCACGGCCGCGACACCGTGCAGGCGGGTCGCAACGAGGGATCCGACCACCCAGGCCGCACCCAGCCCCATGGACCGGAGTGCGAACTTGCGCAGGTGACGAAACGACCCGCCGCCGACGAGCCCGGCCAGCAGGCCCAGAGCTACGGCGAATCCGGCGAGTCGCATGGTGTGCTCAGGTTACCCCGGCGTTCCATCCACGATCACTACGCTCATGGCGACACCGACGGCTTCAGGGAGCACACCGATGAGCGAGATCCGAGCAGAGATGGCAGCAAATGTCTGGCAGGTGCCGGCCGAGGTCGGTGCCACCGTTGCCGCCGGTGACGTCCTGGTCATCCTCGAATCGATGAAGATGGAGATACCGGTGGAAGCGGACCGGGCCGGGGTCATCACCGAGGTGCGGGTCAAGCCCGGCGATCAGGTCCAAGACGGTGACGTGCTCATCGTGACCGAGCCCTAGCCGCTGGTGTTTTCAAGTTGGCTGAGTCGGGATCCGTGGCGGCATCGGACCGACCAGAAGGCGTCGGGACCGCCCTACAGGTTCTCCGGCAGCAGCCGAGACAGCACCTCGAACGTGAAGTACAGGACCGGCAGGAACACCAGGACGAATCCGGCGGAGTAGATGACCGCCTGTGCCGCCAGCCGGCGGGGCCGAGCCACGCGCCAAAATCCGAACCAGATCAGGGCGCACAGCATCGCCAGCAGTCCCGTCTGCGTCCACGTGCTCCGATGACCCTGGAGCAGTCCGAGCGTCCATACTGAGCCGGAGCCGCCCGGATCGCGCTGGCTGGACAGCGACGGCTCCTGATCCTCCGTTGCTGTTGGCTCGGTCGTCGCGTCCGTCGCCGGTACCTCCGAGACGGTCGTGTCGACGGGCTCGACGAGCGGGTTGTCGAACACGGCAGGGGCGCTGGTGGGGGCTGCCGTCGTCACCGGCGGCGCAGTCGTCGGCGGAGGCTCCGGAGGGGTAAAGAAGTCCGCGTCGGCCGCCGGGCCGACCAGGCGGGCGCGCACGATCAGCCTTTGCCGGGCGCTGTACTTCGGATGGCACGTCGTCAACGTCAACAGATTGTCGTCGGGAGTGGGCGCCAGCACCGTCCGGTCGTCGGGCGACACGATGAACGAACCGCTCCCGGTGCACTTCGGCCGGCATGCGTCGATCACGTCATAGCGGAAGTTCCCTTGCTGGGTCTGGATGAAGATCGGATCACCCGGTCGCAAGAGCGCCAAATTGAAGAACGGCGCACCGAACGTGGTTCGATGCCCGGCGATCGCGGCATTTCCCGGTTGCCCCGGATAGGCCGACCGGAGGTAGCGGCCGGGTCCGCTCTCGAGATCCGTCTTCGCCGTGCCTTCGACGATCACCTGGCGCTGTTTGATTCGCGGGATGACCAGGAGACCGAGCGCTTTGCCGGGACGAGGCGCCTTCATCTGCGTACGTCCCGGACGAACCGACGGCAGCGTCGTCGTCGTTGGTCCGACCGTCGTGGGGGTCGCCGTGGTGAAGGGGACCGACCCGTCCTCCGTTGCTGCTGCGGAAGCGATCGTGGAGTCGGCAGTGACCGGCGGCATGGTGTCGAGGGCCACCGTCGTCGAAGCGAAGTCGCCGACCTCGATCGGCGTGATGCCCGAGGCTGCGAGTTCGGATTCAAAACCGCTCTTCAGCTTGCGCTGCTCCTGGGCCTGCTTGATGTTCGTGCCCCAGAGTTGGTACACGACGAAGAGCAGGAGCAAAACGCCCGCGGTGATGAGGCTTCGACCGACCCCCGAGAGCAACCGACGCATGGCCCCTATCATCGGACATCTGATGGCCGGGCTGGAGAACCACGCGGGGAACGCGCTGCCCGTCACCCTTTCGAGCGAGAGTCAGCAGGTGAAGGCCGCTCGAAGGGCTCTGCCCGGCGCGGTTCCGGTCATTGACTTCCGCCAGGTTGTCGTGCTCCTGGGACGATTTCCGGCGCTGGCCGGACTCGACCTGCGGGTCGACCAGGGAGAGATCGTCGTCGTCCGCGGCGCAAACGGCGCCGGCAAGACCACACTTCTCAAGGCGGTGAGTGGTCTCGTCACGATTGCCGAGGGATCGGCGACGGTGCTCGGCGTCGACCTCCGACGTGACCGTCGAACCGTCCGCCGATCGGTCGGACTCCTCGGCCACCAGGGGTTTCTTTACGACGACCTGACCGTCGCCGAGAACATCGCCTTCGCCGTGCGTGCCGGCGGAGGCGACCCCACCAGAATCGATCCCGCCGTGAAGCGAGTCGGTCTCGACGGCCGGCTGCGAAACCTCCGCGTCGGGGCATGCTCGGCCGGCCAGCGGCGCAGGACCTCGCTCGCGTCTCTCGTCGCCCGGAATCCGGCGCTCTGGCTCCTCGACGAACCCCACGCCGGCCTCGATCCCGAAGCACGCGACCTCCTCGACCATCTCGTGCGAGAGGCCGCCGCCGGTGGGACAACCGTGCTCGTGGCCTCCCATGACGAAGCCCGCGCCGAAGCTCTGGCCACCCGTATCGTGACCGTGGGCGGTGGTCACGTGACCGATGACCGAGCAGTCACCAACCGACCCCCAGCCGCCCAACATGCTCCGTGACGCTCCCCACCCGGCAGTCACCAACCGACCCCCAGCCGCCCAACATGCTCCGTGACGCACTCACGGTCCTCACCAAGGACCTCCGCATCGAGCGACGCTCGAAGGTCACGACGACGCAGATCGCCCCGTTCGGGGTCATGGTGCTCGTGCTGTTCGCCTTCGGACTCGACGAGCTCGTCGTCCGCGGGCCCGGGGAGTCGTCGGCCAACACGGTGTCGGCGGCCGCGGTCTCGGCGGGCCTGTTCTGGCTGGCCACCCTGTTCGCCGCGCTGCTCGCCGTCCAGCGGTCCTCAGCCCTCGAACAGGCCGATGGCGGACGCGA
>JANPDB010000146.1:0-2007 GCA_031431255.1 Acidimicrobiia bacterium
GACTTGAACGTTTCGCCGACGAGCACGCCGCCGCCGACCAACACCTTCGGTGCCTCCAGCTGATCAGCCAGTTTCTCGATGCTCTCTGCGAGCGCGAGTTCCTTCTCCTCATCGAGACCACCGGCGAGCGTGACGACGACAAGCGCGGCGCGGCCATCCGAGGAGCGCAGAGCATCAAGTCCACTGGACCACGGATCGGTGACGTCGAGCACTCCCTCGAGCGATCTGATCGGCGCGAGGCCGTCGGTGATGGACCGCTTGATGTTCGGGTCGGCCACGTCGATACCATCGGCGATGATGGCAACCTGTCCACCCGTCTCTTCGAGCTCGTCGAGTTGATGGGCGACCCGTCCGGATTCGGTCGACGTCCCTGCGCCAAACTCGCTCGACAACACGGAGAACGCCGAACTGCCGATCGCTGCGGTGACGAACAGCACGGCAATCCACGTCATGATCACCAAGCGACGCCGACGAACGACGAACGCACCGAGGCGCCTCATGACACACCTACGCCACAGGCCACGTGCGACTCTGATCTCGACGATGCGGTTTGCGTCGTCATGTGGGTCCAGCGTTCGGCCAGAAGGCCGGAGAGCAGACTCACGGCCAGCGCTCCAGACGCACCGAAGAGCGCATGTTGGCGGTCCGCGTCAACGATGACGTTCGCCGTGATCAACCAGCCGACCGCCCACAACACGGGGGTTGCGAGCATCCAACGGAGCCGGTCAGCGGCACCCATTACCGACGATGCGGCCTGGGCAGCACCCACAATGGCGCCACTGATCGCGCCGAGCAGTACCAGGCTTGCCGCATCGGTTCGGTAGTCGATCGCCGCGGCGCCGGCGGTCAGCCCGACCGCAAGCCCTGCGCCGGTTCCGAGAGCCCAGCGAACGCGCTGGCCTCGGGCGACTCCACCGATCGTCGCCTGAAGGGTGCCGAGGGTCAGGCCGCCGACCAGGCCGCCAAGCGCGGCGGCCGACGCGCCATCGATGTTCCCGACCGCCCAGCGAGCGGTCACGCCGGCGAGTGGGAATCCGACAAAGGCCGCGGTCCATCGCCCCCATCTCCGGGCCGACCACTGCCCCGAGGTGCGAAATCGTCGTTGATTCATCGTTGCTCCTTCAGAAGTGTCGGTGGGCGGGATCGACCACCACCTAGAGGATCGACGGCGGCTCTGACACGACGATGACGGCGACGCCGACGGTCGGACGCATGCGTGTCAGCGAAGTGTCAGCGAGGCAGGCCATGGTTCACCCATGAGTGAAGAAGAGACCGAGGCATGGATTCGGCGGGCGATCGGCGGGGATCGCACCACCGTCGACGAAGTGCTTCAATCCGCGGAGTCGTCTCCCAGCCCACGGATCGTCGTGCTCGCGGGGTTGCTTGACGGGCGGTTGGACTGGGCCGAGCGTGCCGCCGGTCTGGCGACCACACGTTGCGATCGCCAAACTGTGGCAATCGCCGTCGCGCATCTGCTCGGTGACCACGAACTCGTCGACGCGCTTGCCCGGGACCACCTGGTCGATTTCCCGGAGAGCCTCATTGTGGCGTGGGTTGCGTCGGGTGCGAAGGCCGACAGCTGAGCCCGAGCGACCTCGGACAGGTTTCGTACACTCGGACGGTGTTCATGTTCTCTTTGCTGGGGCAAGTCGACGTGCGGGTTGGCGCACGCGTCGTGCGCGTGCCCGCAGGGAAGAGCACCGAGCTCCTGGTGCGCTTGGCGCTGTCGGCCGGTGAGGTCGTCCGCACCGATGTCCTGCTCGATGACCTCTGGCCGGACGATCCCGCCGGAACCCAGCGCAATACGCTGCAATCCAAAGTCGCCCGGCTCCGACGCGCGCTCGACGATCCACACCTGATCGAGACCTGCGAAGGCGGCTACCGACTCGCAGTGGACCCCACCACCATCGATGCGCACGCGGTGGCGGCCGACGCAGTCGCCGCTCGGCGCTTCCACGACATCGGTGATGATCGCCAGGCTTGCTCGCTGAGCGCAACTGCCCTCGC
>JANPDB010000147.1:0-4569 GCA_031431255.1 Acidimicrobiia bacterium
AGTGCGAGCAGGTTGAGCACGGACTGACGCTCCGTGTTCTCGCCGAATTCGATCGTGTAGGCGACATCGATGAACTTGCCGAGGCGAGAGGCAAGTCCACCCGGGACGTACCGCTGGATCCATTCGGCGATCGTCATGCGCGAGATCGCGAGCGCGGAGGGCGACCAAGCCGCGTTGTAGGGCCAGGGGTAGGGCGGCAGGATCGACATCTGCGACTGGATGAGCTGTTCGAGCCCGGCGGCCTTCCAATCTGCGACGGCCTGCGGCCAGGGGTAGTACCCGCCGTTGAACCACAACGTGTCCTCGGCACCGTTGGTCGCCTCCGCATGTCCGCCAAGGTCGACTGTGGAGAAGCCATAGCGGCGGCAGAGCGCGAACACGGTCTTGTGCGACGAGTCGATGAGTTCACCGCCCCACTCCGCCCATTGGCCGGTTTCGAAGAAGCCGTCGTTCGACCTGGTGAAGGTGCGACCTCCGATGCGAGTGTTCGCCTCGTACACCGTGACGCGGGTGAAGCCTGCGTCGCGCAAGGTCATCGCCGCGGACATACCGCTGATCCCGGCGCCGACTACGGCGATGGTCGGCTGCGAGCGTGGGCTCGGCGTCGCGCCGGCCCGACGGGCGAGGATGAGCTGTCCGATCGAGGAAGCTGCGGCTGTGCCCACGACCCCGGCAGCGAGGAGTTGGCGGCGCGTGAAGCCCTCTTCGGTGGCGAGGTACTCACGCTGGCGTCCGACAGCCTCGTCGGTGTCAGTGCCGGTCAGTCGCGCCGATCGAGAGGCGTCCGCCAATCGCTGGAGCCCGGAGGCGATGTTCGTGCGGGGCATGGGAAACCTCTCTCCGTGGTCGGTTCACGACGAGTCTTCCCCTTGTCGTGACGCGCGTCCAGCAAGGGAGTCCGGAAATGCCGCTTCCAATGCGCATGCGGTCAACCCGGCACCCGCTCTCGAGGTGGGGACGGACTGTCGACCGTCGGTCAGCAGTCGCCCTGATGAGGGCGACGGCGGGGCGGTTGCGGGGCGCGAGGCGTTGATCGGCAATCCTCTCCGACGGTCAGCTTCAACGACGCCGCGGGCGACCCGACCCATGCGATGTTCGGCCTGTTCGCCATGGCCCGGACGGGTGAAGAGCACGGCTCGCGGCGCGGCGCGGTCTCACCGCGACGGTCCTGGGAGACTTCCGGGCAATGCCTCACGAGAACATCTCAGCTGCGATTCGTTGGGCCGATGCGTTGGCGTCATGGGCCATTCCCGACCGGATACTTGCGAATGCCCCGGCGTCACCGTGGGTTCATCCGCCGAAGATGTTCAAGTCCTCCGACGACGACCCGGCTGACACACCGTCGATGGTTGCGGCGGCGTCGATGCTCGGCCCCGACGCGTCGGTCCTGGACGTCGGGTGCGGCGGCGGACGTTCGAGCCTCCCGCTGGGCAGCCGGCTTCGCCGGGTGATCGGTGTCGATGAAAGCCCCGAGATGCTTGAGCAGTTCGCTGCCTCGGCGATGGAGCGGCAGATTGCGGTCGAGACTGTTCGTGGTCGATGGCCCGACGTTGCCGATCAGTGCCAACGGGTCGACGTCGCGGTCTGTCATCACGTCGTGTACAACGTCGGCGACATAGCCCCATTTGTACGCGCACTTAGCTCAACGGCTCATCGCGGCGTCGTCGTCGAACTGACGAACGTCCACCCGCAGACGCCGTTCAACGAACTGTGGAAGCGATTCTGGAACCTCGACCGACCCGTCGAGCCGACGGCCGAGCTCTTCGTCGAGGTCGTCCGGGAACTCGGCCACGAACCTCAGGTCGTGTCGACACACCGGCCCGCCCGCCCAGGTCGACTCGATGGGTCCGAGATGGTCGCGTTCGTCAGGCAGCGGCTCTGCATGAACGCCGAACGCGACGCCGAGATACGTGAGTACCTCGACGCCCGACCGCTCCTGTCCTCCGACACCACGGTGACGGTCAGCTGGCGGACGTGAGCCTCGCTCTAGCTACTTCCCCCGGAAGAACTCGGGCGATTGAGGGTGTTGGGGGTCGGGCTCGATCGGTGCGCCTGGGGCGTGATGGCTGAGGACGTTCAGGTGGCTCGCCGACCAGTTCATAGGCGCGCTGAGTAATCTCGTGGGTGTGGTTGTTGGGTTCGGGGTGTTTCGTAGGTGTCATTGTCGGAGGTTGTTGAGTTTGGTGAGGTTGTGGGTGAACACGCCGTGTCCGCACCAGATGCGTGCGCCGTCGTGGCTGCGGAGCCGGGTGCGACGCCAACCGAGATCACGCTTGAGATGGCTGATCCGTCCTTCGGCACCGGTGCGCCATTTCACCGCAGCAACGAACGGTTCGGAACGTTCGACTGCGACCCGCGCTGCCGATGGTTTCCCGGTGCGTGGGATCGCCACGGTGGCCACGCCAACGAAGACGAGGTCGGCTTCCATTGTCGCTTCGTTGTAGCCCCGATCGGCGGTCAACATGACCGGCGCGCCGCGCACTGTTTGATGATCCGCTCGACCGCGGGCCGGAGGAGGTCGGTGTCGTGGGGGTTGCCGATGTGCACCGAGTGGTCGACGATGAGGCCGTCACCGTTGTCACACACCTGGGCTTTGTAGCCGAACTCGACGGGTTTCCCGAGGCGTCCTTTCGTGATCGGCCGGGCATCGGGTTCGTGGAGCGAGACGAGCCGTGAGGCGCCGGGCGGGACACCGCCATCGATGCGTGTGCGGGCTTGGGTGATGAGACGCCGGGTCCGTTCCGCAAGGACCGCGAGTTCGTCGAGTCGTCGGCGTGCCGCCCGTTTCGGACGGCGTTTCGACTTCCCGATCGCGTCGTACTCGGCGAGAGACCGCTCGGCGAGATCGGCCAGCATCCCAGTGATGACAAGGACTTCAGCTTTCGCTTCGTCGGAACGGCGGCGGAGCCACACCCCGATCTCGTGTTGGTGGTGACGTGCGGCCAATGTCCGATCGGTGTACGTCACGGTCATCCCGGCTGCTTCGACACGACGCATCAACACGGCGATTCGACTGACCGCTTTCGTCAACAACCCGGAGTCTGTCGGGTACTTGATGTCGGCCTCGACCACGGTGGTGTCGACACGGGACTCGGTCCAAGCTGAGGTGCCCGGACTCGGCGGCGAGGCCAAGCAGCACGACATTCAACTCATCGACGACGCCGGGCCCGAGGCGGCGCGTGAGTTTGCGGATCGTGGACTCGTCCGGCACCCGGGCTTCGAGACCGATCCGACAGAACCTTCGCCATGACAACGAATCGTTCACCTGGACACAGAGCTGTTCATAGCCAAGCTCGAACCGGACTTTCAAGAACAGTAAGCGCAGATACGTTTCCATCGGGATCGATGGTCTTCCTTCCGCCGGGTCGAAGAACGACCGGAAGGGCCTGAAGAACCGCGGGTCGTCCAGGAGCCGATCAATCTCGGCGAGTTCACCCGACAGCACACGCATGCCTGGTGGGAGGAGCAACTCGAACAACGAACCCGAAGGCCCTACAGTCCTAAACATCGATGGCCTCTCGCGGAACCCTTGTACCAGAAGGGATCCCAGAGGCCATCGTCACACACCCCCACCCAAAACGCGTGCACCAAACCCCAGCTCAACCACTATTTCCGGGGGAAGTAGCTAGTGAGCAAAGTCGGTGATGACCGCCCGTCCGACGTAGCGGCCGGCTTCGAGATCGTCGAACACGTCACCGATCTCTGACAACGCCGCGGTGCGGCTGATATGGCTCTTGACCCGACCCTCGGCCGCCATCTCGACCAGCTCGCGCATGTCCTGCACTGTTCCCACCGCCGAGTAAATGATGGTGGGGTCCCGCCGGAAGAACTCCCACGGGTTGAGCTGGATGTTGCCTTCGCTGCTGGCCGGTATTCCGACGCCGACGAACAGCCCACCGCGACGCAAGATCTGTAGACCGAGGTCGAAGCCGGCGAGTTTGGCCGAGAACACGAGGCTCGCATCCACCCCACCGAACGCCTGCGCCGCGGCCGCAGCCTCGTCGGCGCTGAGCACGGTGTGGGCTCCGAGCGATTCGACGAACGCCAGGCGTTCCGCGCCGATGTCCACACCAACGACCTTGTACCCGAAGGAAGTGGCGATCTGCACTGCATAGTGACCGAGGCCACCGGCGGCGCCGATCACCGCGATCTTGCGGCCGGGCAGGATGTGATGCTTCAGCAGCTTCTTGACGGCGCCGTAGGCCGTGAGGCCGCCGCAGGCGAGCGGCGCCTCCTCATCACCGATGCTGTCGGGCAGCTTCACCAGCGACTTGGCGTAGACGCAGAACTCCTGCGAGAACGTGCCCATGATTCCCTTCGCCTGGGCGCAATGGCGTGGGTCACCGCGCATGCAGAATTCGCATGCGCCGCACCAGTAACCGCCACCGGTTCCACCGAGGCCGAGGATCACTCGGTCACCGACGGACACGAATCGGTCGGCACCCGGCCCGAGCTCCTCGACGATGCCGATGCCCTCATGGCCGAGCGGCATGCTGTTCGGGAGCCCGGCCCAGTCGCCTCGGGCGATGTGCAGATCGGAGTGGCACACGCCCGCTGAGCTCATCCGGA
>JANPDB010000148.1:0-4425 GCA_031431255.1 Acidimicrobiia bacterium
GACCTCCACCGCGTCCTGCTCCTCGCACTCGCGGCCGGGTGTTTCCTCGTTGCCCGAACCGTCTGGTCGCCGTCAGACACCGACAACGTCGGCATGACCAACGAGCAGCGTCGTTCGCTGACCGGACTGCTGTTCCTCTCGCCGAACGCGCTTGGCTTCCTGACGTTCTTCGCCGGCCCGCTGCTGTTCTCGCTCTACGCAAGCCTCACGAACTGGAAGGGTGTCACTTCACCTCAGTGGAGCGGCATCGGCAACTACCAGAAGATCTTCAGCCTCGACTTCGCGTCGGTCGACTCGGCGACGCAGCCGGCCTCCGAGGTGCTGAAGAAGGGGTACGCCACCCTCATGCGCATCGACTGGTTCGGCGGGCACTGGGTCCTCGGCGCACGCGACAAGCTGTTCTGGCTCTCCATGCGCAACATCGTAGTGTTCGCGTTCTTCGCTCTCCCGCTCGCCATCATTCCGGCGCTGTTCCTGGCGCAGCTGCTCAACTCGAAGCTCCGCGGCATGAAGGTGTTCCGGGCGATCTTCTTCATCCCGTCGGTCGCTGGCATCGTCGCGGTGGCCACGCTGTGGAAGCAGATGTACTCCTCGACCCTCGGGTTTCTCAACTACGCGTTGGAGAAGATCTTCGGGATCTTCGGGGTCGATTCGGTGAACATCCAATGGCTGTCGGACAAGAAGGTCGCACTCTGGGCGGTGATCATCGTGTTCGTCTGGCAGACCATCGGCTTCAACACCGTGCTCTTCCTCGCCGGCCTGCAGGGCCTCCCGAGCGATGTCTACGAAGCCGCCGACATCGACGGCGCCGGGTGGTGGGTCACGTTCCGGAAGGTGACGATTCCGATGCTGGCACCGACGACGCTCTACGTCACCACGACCACGAGCATCTTGGCGCTACAGCTGTTCAGTGAGCCCTATCTCCTGTTCTCGTCATCCGGCACTCCCGGCACGGGGCCCGAGAACTCGGCGCTCACGCCTGTCAGCTATCTGTACAACGCCGGGTTCCGCGAGCTCGGGTTCGGCTATGCGTCGGCGATTGCCTGGGTTCTCTTCCTGTTCATCTTCGGGTTCACGCTCGTACAGTTCCGACGCCAGCGCGAATCGGCCGGAGGCTTCTAATGAGAACTTCCAAGATCTTCTGTGCACAGATGTTCATCGCACCTATGGTCCTGACCCGTTCAGTTTCGACGACTATCACTTCGAAGGGAGCCTGACATGGCTGCAGTGAAGCGACGCTCCGAGCGTCTGCCGGCGAGAATCGCCGCCTACGCGATCCTTACTGCTTTCGGACTCATGATGGCGTTCCCGTTCATCTATGCCGTCGCGGCGTCGTTCAAGGAAGGGTCCGACATCTTCCGCGACCCGCCGACGGTGCTGCCGCGCAAGCAGAACACGGCAACGATCGACGGCAAGGTGGTTCCGCTGTTCAAGGTCGACGTACCCAACGAAGGCAAGAAGACCTACGGACTCGTGGAAGCAGGCATCGACATCGCGTTGCTTGCCCCGGTCGATTCGACGGGCAAGGAGACGGGGCCGCGGATCGAACGCAAGCCACTAGAACTCACGCCCGTCGGCGGCTACTCCGACCCGAAGAAGATCAAGCTGTCGACCGGTGAAGAGGTCGGGGTGTTCAAGGTCGAGCTCGACGGCAAAGAGGTCGAGCTTGCCCAGGTCGGCAAGACCATCCGTGGGCGCTTCTCCGATCCGGACCAGAAGCTGCCCGACGTGATCGCCAACCCACGACTATCGACCCGTGACGAGTCGCTCTACTTCCGCACCCAGAACTACACCGAGGTGCGCAAGCTCCAGAACATCGACCAGTCGTTGTGGAACACCTCGCTGGTCACCCTGCTCGTGGTGATGGGCACCGTGGTCACCTCGGTCATGGGCGGCTATGCGTTCAGCCGCATCCAGTTCCGGGGCCGCGACGCGATCTTCGCCGTGTACCTCGGCTCGATCATGATCCCGTTCGTGCTCCTGATCATCCCGTTGTTCAAGCTGATGGTGTGGATGGGGTGGAACAATCACCTCTCGTCGCTGATCTTCCCATTCATCTTCAGCGCCTACGGGACGTTCCTGATGCGGCAGTTCTTCCTGACCATCCCGAAGGACCTCGACGAGGCTGCGACCATCGACGGCGCTTCACAGATGCAGGTGCTGTGGAAGGTGCTCGTGCCACTCTCGTGGCCAGCTGTGGCCACGCTGTCGACGTTCACGTTCCTCTACGCGTGGAACAGCTTCATCTGGCCACTCGTATCGGTCAGCGCCAACGAGAAACTCCACGTGCTCACGATCTCGCTGTCGCAGCTCGGTGGGCGCGCCGCAGACAAACCGCAGCTCGTGTTCGCCGCCGTTGCGCTGGCAGTTACCGTACCGATCTTGGTGTTCATCTTCGCCCAGCGCTACTTCGTGGAGAGCCAGACCAGCTCCGCGGTGAAGTAACTGTCCCGCGGGGCCGGGCCGGCTATGCCGCGTTCACGGCCAGCGTGGCGAGGTCGATGCCATAGAGGACAGCGGCGTTGGTGCTGAGGATGGCTTGGCGCTGTTCGACGCTCAGCTCCGCCGCGTGGGTGGCGAGCATCTCCTGCGACCACGGCCAGGTGGAGTCGGAATGCGGAAAGTCGTTGGCCCACATGAGACGCTTCCAGTTCATGTCGTCGGCCTGACGGAAGGCCGTCCAGTCGTCTTGGAACGTGACGTAGATGTGCTCGGCGAAGAATTCCGACGGCAGCTTCGACAGCGTCGTGCCCGGCTGCAGCCAGTTGCGGTGCCGCTTGTAGGCGTGGTCCATTCGGTACATGTAGTGCGGAACCCAGCCGGCGTCGGCCTCGACGCACACCACCTTCAACCCGGGGTGACGTTCGAACACTCCCCCGTAGATCAGCACGCCCATGATGTCCTGGATGCCGCGGATGATCGACAGGAAGGTATTGAGCCGCGGGCCGCGTGTCGGGGTCGAACTGGTCGTGAGGATGTGGAAACTCAGCGGTAGCTCGAGCGCAACCGCAGCTTCCCAGAACGGGTCCCACACTTTCGAGTCGTAGTCCTCGACCCCGGGCATCCCCGGCATCATCACACCGCGCAGCCCGAGAGCGTTGATGGCTTCGAGGTCGGCGATGCCTTCCTCGACTGTTCGCAACGCGGTCTGCCCGACACCGAGCAGGCGGCTGGTGTCTTCGCTGCAGTATTCGGTGATCCAACGGTTGTACGCCTGGAAACATGCGCGCTTATATTCAATGTCGGGGTGGTTGCACATGACCATGCCGACGGTCGGGTAGATCACTTCGGCGGCGACCCCGTCTCGCCGTTGGTCGGCGACCCGATACGTCGGATCCCAACCCGACCGATGCAGGTCGGCGAAGAAGACACCCGTCTGCGTGATCTCTTCGGCCAGTTTGCCCGCTGCGGCGACCAGCCCCATGGCGATCGGGTTCTTCATCCCAGGAATCACGAACATGTCGCCGCGCTTCTCGTCCGTCACCATGTGCGGCGCCCGGTCACGGAATGCCGGGTCGATGTGGGCCGTGTAGCAATCGGGCGGCTCCGTGATGTGGGAGTCAGCGCTGATGACCGGAAAGCCGAACTGGTTCATACGGGTCCTTACGATTCGACGGAGGGCTGGAACGAAGGTTTCAGGAAACGGGCGCGGCCTGCGAGCCTCGGATGACGCCACCCGGCGTGGCCCCGGTGGACTCGCCGTTGTGCATGACCTCGATGCCTTTGACGAAGGTGTGGCGATAGCCGTCGGCTCGCTGGAGCAAGCGACGTCCACCGGCGGGAAGGTCATGGACGATCTCCGGCGCGTGGAGTCTGAGCCGATCGAAGTCAATCACGTTGAGATCGGCTCGGTAGCCCGGAGCAATGACTCCGCGATCGAACAGGCCGACCGTTTCGGCCGTCATCCGCGCCTGCTTCGCAATGAGGGTCTCGATCGGAATGCGACCGTGCGGTCGATCGCGTCCCCACCACTGCAGGAGTGTCGTCGGAAAGCTGACGTCGCAGATCGTTCCGACGTGGGCTCCTCCGTCGCTGAGACCCGGCACCGCGGCCGGGTGGAGGAGCATGTCGCGGACGGCGTCGAGGTTTCCGGCGGCCCAGTTGAGCGTCGGGAGGTAGAGCAACGCCTTGCCCTCGTCTTCCAAGAGCCAGTCGAGCGCCACCTCGGCCGAGAGTCGGCCTTCGCGTCCCGCCGTCGCCTTGACCGAATCGGACGGCGACGGCTCGTAGTTCGGTGGGTTGCCGAGGCGGAACATGATCGCGAACTGGTGGATTGCCCGGCTGCCGAGGACGCCGTTCTTGTCGATCGACATCTGGGCAATGACGGCGTCACGAACCTCGGGCCGGCGGAGGCGACCCACTCGTTCGGCGAGCGGCAGATCTTTGATGTCGCGATACGCCTCGGAGTACATGAAGGGATTGAGA
>JANPDB010000149.1:0-1823 GCA_031431255.1 Acidimicrobiia bacterium
CCGCTCGCCGTGCTCTCGGTTTCGATCATCCTCCGGAGGACGCAGATCGGCCGCACCATCCGCGGCGCGGCTGCCAATCCCGACGCTGCCCGACTCGCCGGCCTGAGTCCGGCGCGGGCCTCAGCCGTCGCGTGGGGATTCGCTGGTGCCCTCTCCGGACTTTCGTCGATTCTCGTCACCGGAGCGTTCGGTTCGGCTGCCGCGTCGTCCGCCGGTCCGACGCTGCTCGTCCCGGCGATCGCCGCAGCCGTGATCGCCCGCTTCCGTTCACTCGGTATTGCTTTCGCGTCCGGCGTGGCGCTCGGCATCTTCCAGGAGGTCGTCAGCTTCAACGTCGATTCGGGTGGCGCTGTCCAACTCGCGATGTTCATCGTCGTGTTCGCGGGTCTGCTTCTGCAGCGACACACCGGATCACGTTCGGGTGACCCGAGCAACTGGATGTCGATCGCCAGCAATCCGCTCGCACCTCGCGCCCGTCGGCTGGGCGCAGCGCTTGCCGCGCTTGTCGGCGCCGGTCTGGTCGCGGCTGGGGCTTTCGGTTCGAGCGCCACAGCTGTTTCGCTCACGTTTGTCGTTGCGACTGCGTCGATTGCCCTGTCGGTGTTCGTGATCACCGGCATGGCCGGACAGCTGTCGCTCGGGCAGTTTGCCGTGGCCGGGGTTGGAGCCGTCATCGGAATACGCGTCGCGTCGTCCACTGGAGATTTGCTGCTCGGACTCGTTGCCGCCGGAATTGCCGGAGCGCTCACCACACTGCTCATCGGGCTCCCTGGTCTTCGTCTGCGCGGCTTGTTCGCCGCCGTGACCACGCTGGCGTTCGCCGTCGTCGCTCGTGAGTGGTTGCTGGCGCAGACCTGGATGGCCGGGTTCGGCCGATCGCTGGACGACGTGAGCGTTGCCGGGTTGGAACTCCGAACCTCCCAGGCGAAGTTCGTCTTCAGTGTCGTGGTCTATCTGGTGCTGGCGCTCGCTGTTCACCATGTGAATCGGAGCGGCCTCGGCCGCCGCGTGCGAGCCCTTCGCGACAACGAGAACCAGGCGCGTGGGTTCACCGTCGGTGCCTTTGCCACCCGTGCCGCAACGTTTGCGTTCGCTGGCTTTGTCGCGGGCGCGTCGGGCCTGCTGCTCGGCGTCGCTGCCGGCACCGTGACCGCGGCGAACTTCCCGTCGTCGCAGAGCATCACCATCGTCGCGGCTGCGGTCCTTGGTGGGTTGCAGGGTGTGTTCGGGTCACTTCTGGGGGCCCTGTATCTCGTTGGTGTCCCGCGGTTTCTCCCCCTGGACAACGCGGGTCTGGCGGCGACATCGTTCGGTTGGCTGGCACTGTTGCTCCTGGCGCCGCAGGGGATCGGCGGGCTCCTCAATCGGTTGCTTTCGCGCATCAGCGGGGCAAGCGTCGCCACGACACCGACGGCACAACCGGGGGTGGCGTTCTCGCTCGGCAAGTTCTCCCGCGAAACACCGCGGGCCTCCAATGGCAGCCTCCCTTTGCTCAGTGTCACGGGACTGGCGAAGAGCTACGGCGGCGTGCGCGCAGTAGCTGGCGTCGATCTCGAACTCGGGTTTGGCGAAACCGTCGGCCTCATCGGCGGAAACGGTGCGGGGAAGACGACGCTGTTCGAACTGATCGGCGGATTCGTTCGACCCGACTCCGGCACAATCTTGTATCGCGGGCGAGACATCACGTCGTTGAACGCCGAGAAGCGCGCCCGTATCGGCATCATCCGTTCGTTTCAGGACGCTGCACTGTTCTCCACGTTCACGGTCCGCGAGGCGGTTCTCGTGTCGCTCGAGCGCCGCCATCGGACGCGGGTCCTTCCTGC
>JANPDB010000150.1:0-9480 GCA_031431255.1 Acidimicrobiia bacterium
GTTCCAGGCCAGCACCGGCGCCGTGCGGTAATACCCCGGGAGGAAGACCTTGCAGGCCGGAGCGGACGTCGTCTCGTTGCCCTTCACATCGAGGAGCCGGGGCTCGGGATCCGGGCATTTCTCGTAGACCTCACAAGGTTGGGGAACCGGTTGTGGCGTCACCGTCGAAAGGTCCGTGCTGCAGTTACGGGCGTTCGCATACAGCGCGGTCATGTTCTCCGGCAGGTCCAGCGTTTCGTTCGGTTCACAGCGGCCCCCCTCGGTGCCGACAAGCACATCACCGTCGACCCGCAGCGGAGATCCGATCGACCAACCACCCTTCACGCCGAGGTACACCGGTCCCGCGATCTGGGTCGTGCCGTCGGGGCCGAGGGTGCCGCTGGTCCGAAGCTGGTTGAGCTCCGCCGGCTCCGCGCGGTTCAAGAACACGGCGACGTTGCTGTCCGCGTTGCGATCGGCGTCATCGGCCCGGCAGCGAACCTCGACCTCACGTCCGCCGATCGTCAGCACGTCGCGGTCGTACCCACCCTGACAGAAGCCGTCCTTGCCCTGCTTGAGGCTATTGACCGCCCATTCGAGACCGGTGTTCGCACCGGCCTCCCTGGTCTGCACCCGACGGGTGGAGAACGATTGCTTCGTGAGCGTGATCTCGTAGTTCATCAGCGCCGCACCGAGGAGCCCGATCGAGGTGAGGACCACCAGGATGAGCAGGAGGGTGGAACCGGCCTCGGTCGTGTCGTTGTTCGCGATCATCTCTTCGTCCCCTGCGTTCATCCCGTACCCCACTTGGCGCGGAGGTACGTCTCGACCTGGGTGAGCTCGGCGGGAGAAAGCGCGCGGTTGTAGATCAGCACCTCGCGGTAGCGGCCGTTGCCGGGGCGACCGAGGTTCCCGTCGCGTCCGAGGGTGACAAGGACGGAGCCCGCCACCCGGACGACGCCCGCGACGGAGTAGCTCGTCGACGAGCCGTTGATGCCGAACGTACCGGTGACCGGGTTCGACCCGCTCATCGTCATCTTGTAGAGGGTCGGAGCGGTCAGCGTGGGCGCCGCGAGCGAGCCCACGTACGTGTAGGAACCGCTGGAGTTGACCGGGTAGAAGTCGACGTTCGTGGACCCGCTGGCGGGATGGACGATGAATCCGTTGGGACCTCGCGCCGACGCCAGCCATCCGTAGTTGTTCCACGTGCTCGTGTTGCTCTGCGCGACCACGAGCACGGTTGCATCGGGGGACAGCGTCGGGCTCGTCGTGAAGAATCCGTTCAGCGTGAAGTTGAGGAAGCCACCGACCGCGTCGGTGCCGTAGGTCGGGCAGGAAGCAGTCGTCGGCTGCACCGCATGGTTACCGGTCCCCGAGAGGTCGGTCCATCGACACACCGGCTGGCCGGCCGCGGCCACCGGGGTCGTCCCCGACGAGGCTTGATACATCGACGACCGGTTGTTGGCGTCGAGCGACGAGACGAGACCGGACGTGACGGGATTGGCAACGGCAAGTCCCCACTTGGCGGCGAGCCCCGTTTCGACCCGGAAGCGCTCCGCGTCGCTCAAGGCACGGGGAAACACCACGATCTCGGCCACCTCGGCGTCGGTGGTCTCGCCGCTGCTGTTGATGGTCAGGCCGTTGGGTCCGGCGACGCCGCTGGTGTTGGCGGCCTTGAGCACACCATCCATGGCGAAATCACTGTTGGCCGATCCGCCACGGATCACGGCCGACATCACCCGCCCGGTGGTGGTGTGGGTCGGACCCGGATAGGCCACCCAGCCGTTGAAGTAGGCCACTCCCTCCAAGTTGCCGTGCCATCCGAGGAGCCAGTTGTTCCCGATGGAGGAAAGGATGCGCCCGGACGTGGCAGTGCGGGCGCGGGCCACGTAGATGACGGTGGAGGGCGAGCCGAAGTCGTACGTCTGACGCATCCACTGGCTCGGGGTGAAGCCCAGAACCGGTTTCGAGAAACCCGATGAGGCAGTCATGATGGGCTGGCTGCCCGCCTGCGAGACGAAGGGGCGGTTGTTCCCCGACTTGTCGGCGAGCTGGAGGATGCTGGTTCCGAGCGCAGGCTCGTTCGGAGAGTTGCCGTCACCGTCGGTGTCGGATGCATCGACCCACATCGCCGGAACGGTGCAGACGCCGTAGGCAGGACACGCGCCGGTATCGGCCGTGAAGACGACGGGCGTCTTCGCCAGGGGAGACGTGGCGGTGAGCTCCTGGTATCCGGCGGACGACGAGAGCAGCCACGACGGCGATGTCGCGATCCCGCTCGAATTGGTGACTGCGTTGGCCGATGCGCTGCCGCCGACGGTTCCACCGCCCCGGCTCACCGTGAAGGTGACGGTAGCTCCGGCGACGTTGGTCCCGTCGGCCAGCGTCAGCTTCACCTGAGGCGACGCGGGGACGACCTGACCGCGCGTTCCGACCGGCGTCAGCGTCGTCGCCGCGCTGAGCGTCTGTCCGAGAACGACCCCCCACTTCGCTGCGAGTCCGGATTCGACACCGAGCCTCTCGGTGTTCGTCAGGGCCCGCGGGAACACGAGGATCTCTGCGACCTCGGCATCGGTGACCTCGCCACCGGCGACATTGCCGGTGTTGACGGCAAGGCCGTTCGGGCCGCTCACGCCACCGGAGTTGCTCGACGTGATGATCCCGTCGACGGCGAAGTCCGTCGAACCGCTGCCGCGGACGACCGCGCTCATGATCCGGGCCTTGGTCGTGGGCGCGACACCGGTCAGCTGAACCCATCCGTCCATGTAGGCGCGCTCTTCCTGTCCGCCCCACCATCCGAGGAGCCAGTTGTTGGCGACTGCTTGGAGGATGCGGTTCGACGAAGTCGTTCGGGCCCGCGCAACGTAGATGACAGTCGACGGTGATCCGAAGTTCGCCGTCTGCTTCATCCACTGACTCGGGGTGAAGCGGAGGACGTTCTTGGCAAACGCCGGCGAGGAAGTCAGGGTCGGCTGTGATCCGGCCACCGCATCGAAGTCGCGGGTGTTCCCGCTCTTGTCGATCAGCGAGAGCACACCCGCATTCAGTGCGGGTTCATTCGCCGGGTTGGCGTCACCGTCGGTGTCGGACGCGTCGACCCACATCGACGGAGCGCTTACTCCATAGGGAACCGGACATCCGCCCTTGGCAATCGTGAACTTCACCACGTCGGGGCTGCCCGCAGTCGTCGCCGTCAGACGGTCCACGCACGTCGGCGAACCGGGAATCCATGCAGGAGCGGTGGCGATGCCGTTGGCGTCGGTGAGGACGGTCGCCGATGGCGCTCCCCCAACCGTGCTGCCGGCACTCGCCGTGAACGTCACGCTCACGCCGACCGCAGGTGCCGCAGCAAAGCCGGTGGCCCGCACTTTGGGCGGTGTTGCCGCGGGTGTGCCGTTGCTGCCCGCCTGATTCGTCGGTGTCGTCGCCGTCAGGCTGGTGATGGTCGCCGGGCCCCACTTCACCGACAGACCGACCTCGATGGCCGACCGCTCGGTGCTGGTGAGCGCCCGGGGGAACACGAGGATCTCCGCCACTTCGGCATCGGTGACCTCCCCGCCGGCGACGTTGGCGGTGTTGACGGCAAGGCCGTTCGGACCGGTCTGGCCGCCGGTGTTCGTGGCGACGACGATGCCGTCCACGGAGATCTCCGTGGGCTGCCCACCGCCGCGGATGACGCTGGAGACGACCCGGGCATTCGTCGTGCCCGTCACCCCGGGATAGGAGATCCAGCCGTCGTGGTACGCCACCCGTTCCAGGCCGTTCCACCATCCGAGCAACCAGTTGTTCGCCACGCCCTGGAGAATTCGGCCGTTGCCCGTCGTCCTGGAGCGGGCCACGTAGATGACGGTCGACGGGGCACCGAAGTCGTAGGTCTGCTTCATCCATTGCGCAGTGGTGAACCGCAGCACGTTCTTCGAAAACGCCGGCGACGCGATCAGCGTCGGCTGCTTGCCGACGGCCGAATCGAAGTTGCGGTCGTTCCCGGTCTTGTCGGTCAACTGCATGACACTCGCGTCAAGCGCTGGATCGTTCGCGGCGTTGCCGTCGCCGTCGGTGTCGGACGCGTCGACCCACATCGAAGCGCCACTCACCCCGTACGGAACGGGGCATCCGCCTTTGAGAACGGTGAACCGGACCACGTCAGAACTGGCCACGCTGGTTGCCGTCAGACGGTCGATGCAGACCGACGAGCCGGGCACCCACGACGGCACCGTGGCGATGCCGTTCGCATCGGTGGACACGGTCACCGACAGTGCGCCCCCGACGCGTCCGCCGGTCCCGGCCGTGAAGGTGACGTTCACACCTGGTGCCGGCGCCGCGCCGAAACCGGTGACGAGCACCTTCGGTGGAGTCGCGACCGCAACACCATTGGTGCCCGGTTGGGTCGTCGCAGATGCCGCAGCGAGCCGCATGTTCGAAGTCGAGATCCCCCATTTCGCCGCCAGGCCGGTCTCGATCGCAAGACGCTCGGCCGGGTCCATCACCCGCGGGAAGACCAGGATCTCCGCGACCTCGGCGTCGGTCGTCTCGCCCGCGTATCCACCACTGTTCACCGCGAGGCCGTTCGGACCGGTCTGCCCGGAGGTGTTGCTGGCCACGGCGATGCCGTCGACGAACACGTCGGTCGGCTGCCCCGAGCCACGGATCACCGAGCTCATGACCCGAGGGGACTGGGTGGCGGTGGGGCCGGGGTAGCTCACCCATCCGTCGTGATACGCGACACCTTCGAGGTTGCCCCACCAGCCGAGGAGCCAGTTGTTGGCCACGCCCTGGAGGATTCGGCCGCTTCCGGCGGTGCGGGCCCGCGCCACGTAGATGACCGTCGACGGGGCCGCGAAGTTGTAGCTCTGACGCATCCATCGCGACGGCGAGAAGCGCAGCACCTTGCGGGTAAAGGACGGGGACGAGATCAGTGTCGGTTGACCGCCGACTTGGGAGACGAAATGGCGGCCGTTGCCGCTCTTGTCGGTGAGCTGTCCGATGCTCGAGTTGACTGCGGGCTCGTTCCCGTCGTTCCCGTCACCGTCGATGTCGGATGCGTCCACCCACATCGACGCGCCCTGCCCGTTGGCGCCAACCGTGAAGTTCGTCCCGAACTCCGACGTGTTGCTGCTCGTGTCGGTCGCAGTTCCCGTGACCTTCGTCGTGCCCGTCGCCAGCGTGACTCCTGCCGGTATCGTGATGGGGCCCTGGAAGTTGCCGTTCTTGTCGGTGGTGACGAACCCGATGTAGGCCGCACCTTCACCGTTGCCGGAGCTGTCGTTGTCGGACTTGAACACTTCGACACGATGGTTGGCGAATGTCACCTGACCGGCTGCCGTCCCGACATATCCGCTCACGGTCAGCGCGCTGCCGGACAGCGCAGCCGAGGTGAACGTCGGGTAGTCGGTGAGAAGGTTCGGCTGGCCGGCGGACTTGGCCCCGTCATTTGTGGTCACACCGTTGGCTCCGAGGTCGATGCCCAGTCCGGTGTTCACAGTGATGGCGTTGCCGAGGATCGCGTTGGCGGTGCTGGAACCGGAGACGATGACGCCGCCGCCGGTGTTCGCCGTAATGAGGTTGCCGGAGCCAGTCGTCGACCCGCCGACGACGACGTTGCTTGCACTGACGATCGACACACCGGGACCGTTGTTGGCGAGTGTTGCCGTCGATGCGGAGTTCGAGCCGATCGAGTTCCCCTGAACGGTCACGGCACCGGCGCCCTCGATACGCAAGCCGAACGAGTTGTTCGCGCTGACGACGTTGCGGTCGGCGGCCGTTGTACCGCCGATGCTCACCGCCGCCCCTCCGCTCACGTAGATGCCCCCGTTGTTGGGGCGGGCGAGGAGGCCTGCCGCGTCGGTGCCGACGAAGTTGCCCTTCACGACATGCCCGGCGCCCGTGCCCAGCCAGATGCCATAGCGGCCGGACTGGGCAATGACGTTGTCGGAGACGTTGCAGTTGTCGCTGGCACCACCCCAGCAGACGACGCCATCGGTTCCGTTGCCGCGAGGCGTGGTTCCGTCGCCCGCCAGTCCGATCCAGTTGTTGCGCACGGTCACTCCTGCGGCGGCGTTGCTATTGACGTAGACGCCGTGGGAGGCATTTCCGGCGATGACGTTGCGGGACGCGCTGGTCACGCCGCCGACGGTCACGTTCGACGAACCCGTGATGAAGATCGCGTTCTTCGAATTCGCGACCGCCGCGGTGCGGTCGGTCCCGAGACCGATGGTGTTGCCGGCGATGATCAAGCCGCTCGCTGCGTTGTGCACGTAGACGCCAGCGAGGTCCTCGGTCGACGTACCGGTGACACCGTTCCCGGAGATCGTGTTCCCGGCACCTACTGTCGCGCCGCCGATCGTGTGGCCGGTGCCACCGTCGACGCGTACACCTCGGAGGTTCGGAACGGCCGATCCCCCAAGGGTGTTGAGGCCGATGAGGTTGCCGGTCACTGCGTTCGCGCTTCCGCCGAACAGATACACACCGGCCCCTCCGTTGCCCGAGATGACGTTGCCTTCGCCGGTCTCGACGCCTCCGATGGTGTTTGCGTTTCCGGTGACCACGACCCCGAAGTTGTTCGCCGAAGCGGCACTGCCCGACGCGTCGGTTCCGATGTAGTTGCCCTGGACGAGGTTCTTGCTCGAGGGAACCGAGATCCCGTAGCGGGGAGAGCGGTTGACAATAAGTCCACGTACGGTTGATCCACCTCCCGCGAGGGTCAGGGCGCCGTCAGAGCCAAAACCGATGGTCGCGGCATTGACCTCCACGTTCGGAGAGCCCGACCAGCCGGGCTGGGTTTGGGCGTCGACCACGAGCGGTGAGGCGACCGTGAGGCTCCCCGACGCGAGCGAGATGGTGGCTGCCTTGACGGGACCGGCCGGCGAGGTGAACGCGTTGAAGGCGGGACGGAGCCCGCCCGAGAGCTTCAGCGATCCACCGGAACCGGTCGTTGCGTTGGGGAGCATGAACACGACGTGCTCGACGCCGGCGCTACGGCCGTTCACGGCCAATGAGGCATCTCCACCCAGCGTATTGGCGTTGGTGATCACCTGTCGGACGGATCCCGGCCCGGCGTCATTGGTGTTCGTCACCGTGTCGAAGCTGAAACCGAAATGCAAGCCTGAGCCGTCGGCGATCGTCTCGTCGACGGTCGTGAATGCCTGCGCCGTCCCCTTCGTTCCGGCATTGAAGGTGCCGGACGACACCGAGAATGCCGTGCCGATAGCGCCGATGCCGCCGTCGACGTCGGACGGGTTTGTGCCACCGACCATGTCGGACCGCAGGCTCGTCGCCGCTCCCGCCTGGGCCACGCCCGAGGTCAAGACCGCCCGCAGGCCGCTCGTAGAGCCGGTGCGGCCCGAGGTGACCGACGACGTGACAACCCGGACCGCGCAGCTCGTGCACTTCGGCGTGAGGAACGAGTAGTTGCCGGAAGGATCGGTGCTTGTCACCTCGAGATACGACGCCGACCCCGCCACCACCTCATAGAGTTCGACCAGAACGCCGGCACGGCCGGTTCCCCCGGACCCCAGAGCGATTTCCTTGGAGCGGCCGGCTCCTCCGCCGTAGTTGGGGTCTTCGAACACCGTGCCCGAGATCACGAGGGGCGGCCACGGGCGCCCGTTCGCCGACACACCGGGACCGGTGCCCGCTCGGTTGATGGCCCGCACGGTGACGTTGTACGTGGTGCCGTTCGTGAGACCGGTGAGCGTGCACGTGAGCGCTGCTGTCGTGCACGTGGACGAGCCGGGTGACGCGGTGACGACGTAGCTCGTGATCGGAGCGGTGTCCGGTGTCAGAACGGGTGCGATCCAGGAAATCTGCAGGGATTTGTCCTTCGGCTTCACGACGAGTCCCGTCGGCGCCACGGGCGCGACGAGTGTCCGGACACTCAACGTCAGATCGCCACCGGGGACGTCGATGTCGATCGGTGGGTCGGATTTCGGCGTCCCCGGATACACGCGGTCGAACACGAAGGCAGCGAACGTCGACGGGGTCTTCGGCCAGACCGTACCGGTCTCCGCGCCGAAACAGGAGCCGGTCCATCCGTCCGCGCCCTTACGAGAAAGCTCGCATTGGGCACCGGCGACGGCCGGGACCTTCAGCACCAACGCGCGGCACTGCGCACCGTTGGACTCGTTGGTCCGCACGAAGACGGTAACCGGATCGTCGAGTGGACCGGGATCCTTGCCGACCCGCGTCGGGACACTCATCGATGCCTCGACGAACTGGCACGGCTCGCGCACCGACAAGGTCGTCGCCGTGCCGACCACCACAGCCGGCGCACGTTCCGCCGTCCGGATCGCCGCTCGGACCCTCACCTCGTACGGGCAACGGGGGGACACGGTTGCCGTCGGCGTCGCACCCTTGCACGCCGACACCATTGACGCCGAAGAGTCACTGGACCAAACGCGGAACAGCACCTCCACTGAGCGGTTCCCTTCGGACACCGTGACGACGGGCGGGTCGTTCGGATCGATGCCTTCGGCGACCTTTGACCGGCTGGACGCAGACTCGCCCGACCGACAGAACACGCGGTACACCTCGCCCTTTCCCGACCCCGCAGCCGGCGGTACGAAGCGATACGACGCCACGTACGTCAACTCGGGGTCCGTTGCACTCCGCGACTCCACCCGCAAGATGTTCGTGCCGTCGTCGACACCGTCGCCCGAACAACCGCTGGCCGCCTTCGGGTCCGTCGACAGCCAGGAGTCGAGGTCCACTGGAACAGCGGACGACACGTCCGACGACAGGTAGAGCGTGATGCTGTTGGCCGCCCTGGCGCCGGGCAGCATCTCGCGGACCTTCTCTGTGCTCTGCATCGTGACGGTGAATACCAGCCCGATCACGCCGATGATCGACCCCAGGATCATCATCGACACCATCAGCTCGACAAGGGTGAAGCCGTGCTCGCGATCCCCCTGCGTCCGCCCGATTGCCACGGTCCGGGCCCGCGCCGAACGAACGTGGTCCCGAAAACGAAGAACGCGCACTGCGTGTGGAGGACTCATGGACAAGGGGGCCGGTCAGTGCCCGGCACATCCCCGATCGGCATGATCGCCAGCCACCTGATCGAAACGCCGAGCGGAGAACGGAAGCGAGCAACGCTCGTGCACGTCAACGCCACTCTCGGAGGTCGTCCGCGAGCAAGATGCGCCGGACTCGTCAGGGACGTTTGAGAAGCTCCACCGTCTGTTGACTGCGGGATCCCGGTGCCTTCACGACGAGCGTCATCTTCTGGGTTCGGAAGACCGCGTCGTCGGTGGGTGCCGGACAGCCGTCCTCGAACGACCGGGAACGACCCCAGTGCGCCATGGTCGTGACCGCGATCGTCCAGCCACGGGTCGGTTTCAGACGTTCAAGGGTCGCGCCGTAGCTATCGGTCGGATTCGCGAGGCACTCCCACTCGGCGAGCTGGATCTCATTTGCCACCTGGGTGACGAGTTGGCTTGCACCAGCGCGTCCCCTGACGGCATCGGCGGCGACCAGCGAACCGGTCAACGCGCTGTAGATGCCCAT
>JANPDB010000151.1:0-4716 GCA_031431255.1 Acidimicrobiia bacterium
CGACCGGGAGTCAGCTCCTGATCCTCGCCAGCGTGCCGTAGTACGCGGTCACGAGGAGTTCGCCCAGGGGATCGAGTCCGATCGAGGTGGGAGCGCGCAACTGGAGCGGGAGCTTCGTTCCGGTCCACCTGCCACCGTTGCCGGGGCGCACGGCGTAGAACGTTCCGGTGCACAGGTCGCCGTGCACATACGCCCCAGCGAGCGAGCCGAACCGTGCGACGGCACCACCGATCACCGCGCAGCGGCCGTCGTGGGGGAACTCGTAGACCGGATCGATGGCGCCCTTCGGCTTGGCGCCGCCCCGGTACCCCTTGGTGCCCTCGCGAAGCCGCCAGCCGAAGTTCGCACCGCGGGCCTTCTCGAGCGTCACCCTGTTGACTTCCTCCCAGCTCGCTTGGCCGGTGTCGGCGATCCACAGCACCCCGCTGGGTTCGAGGAAGATCCGCCAGGGATTGCGGAGGCCATAGGCGTAGATCTCCGGGAGTGCCTTTGCCGTTGCCCCGAGGCCCGAGCCAAGAGCACGACCCGATGCAAAGGGGTTCGTGTCGGGGACGGTGTAGGGCTTGGTCCCGTCGGCCGAGCGGCGCGGGTCGATGCGGAGCAGCTTGCCGAACCACCGGTCGAGCCGTTGGGCGTTATTGGAGACGTCACCGACGCCACCCTTGGTGCCGACGCCACCACCGTCACCGAGTCCGACGAGAAGAAGTCCGTCAGAAGTGAAGGCGAGCGAGCCGCCGTAGTGGTCGTCGTTCGGGTGCGGGAACTGCAGCACGATCCGGCCGGTTGCGGGGTCCGCAACGGTGCCATCGAATGCGTACTCGGCGAGTGTCCACGCCCCGTCGAGCGCGGCGTACGTGACATACACGAACGATGGCGGACCGGGCGGGAATGCAGCCTGCATGAGCCCGCGCTCGTTCTTCGTCGACACCAGCGACCGAACGTCGAGCACCGGTTGCACGCGCAACATGTCGTTGACGACAGCGCGCAGGCGACCGGTCTTCTCGACGACATAGAGCGTGTCGTCACCGGGGCGCACGGTCGTCGAGATCGGTTGCTCGATGCTCGCGGCAAACGCAACGAGAGCTACCCCGGATTGTGCTGACCCGGATTGTGCTGACGAAGCCAACTGGGAAACACTAAGTGCACCGATTGTCAGTGCACCCAGGACTTTGCAGAACCTCACGCGTCGGCGTGAAGGCTTGCCGCCAATCCTTCGACCACTTCGAGGTACTCCTCGACCATGTCCATGACCACACGACCGGCCGGCTTGATCTGGTTCATGTTGCCGACGATCTGGCCGACGAAATAGTTCACCAATCGCTCGGCGCCCGATCCGGGAACGTTCGCACCGCGCCCGATCCGGCGCTGCGCCTCGGCGATCAACATTCCGTGGAGCGGCATGCCGAGCGGCTTGGGGTTGTCGGGGTTCTCCCACTCGTCGGTCCAGGCCGTGCGGAGCTGACGGGCCGGCTTGCCGGTGCTCGCCCTCGACCGAACCGTGTCGCTCGACGTCGCCGTGAGGAACTTCTGCTTGACCACCGGATGGGTCTCGGCCTCCTCGGTGGTGAGCCACACCGAACCGGTCCACACGCCTTGTGCGCCGAGGGCCATCGCTGCGGCGATCTGGCGACCGCGACCGATGCCGCCGGCGGCGACAACGGGAACCGGCGAGATGGCGTCGACCACTTCGGGGACGAGGACCATGGACGCAATGTCGCCGGTGTGCCCGCCGGCCTCATAGCCCTGGGCCACCACAAAGTCAACGCCGTTGTTCACCTGTCGCTCTGCATGAACCTTCGTCCCCACGAGTCCGGCCACGTGCACGTTCGCGTCGTGGGCTTGGGTCACGAGTGTCGCCGGGGCGGGACCGAGCGCGTTCACGATGAGGCGGATCTTGCGGGAGAGCGCGATGTCGACCAGGGGCTGCGCGCCCTTGTGCGACCAGGTGCCCTCACCCGTCGGCGCGATCTCGCCCTCGGGAAGCGGCGGAACGTCGTAGCGGGCGAGGATCTCGTTCACGAACATGCGGTGCTCGGCCGGGATCATCGGGGCAAGCCGCTCCGCGGTGAGCCCGCCTTCGTCGGAGCCGGTGTACTTGGCGGGAATGAGCACGTCGATGCCGTAGCTCTTGTTCGGGCCGATCTGCTCCTCGATCCAGTCGCAGTCGATCTCCAGCTGGCGGGGAGTGTGCGCGGTCACGCCGAGCACGCCCATCCCACCGGCCTTGCTCACCGCCGCGACCACGTCACGGCAGTGGCTGAAGGCGAGGATCGGGAACTCGATACCGAGCATGGAGGCGATCTTGGTCTGCATACGATGCACGCTACCCGGGACGTCTCCCCCGACCCAAGGCGCCGCTCGCCCGGGCCAGCTGGACGTCACTGGGTCGGCTGGACGTCACTGGGTCGGCTGGACGTCACTGGGTCGGCTGGGCCTCACTGGTGCACAAATGCCGACCCAGCGCACCCGATCCGACCCGCTGCACATATGCCGACCCGGGTCGGCGCGCCCGGCGCGGGTTAGTTGAGGGCGACGACGGGTTCGGGGGTGCCTTCGACGTTGAGCTTGGGGATGGCCTTGTCGAGCCAGCGGGGGAACCACCAGTTCCGGTCGCCGAGGAGTTCCATGGTGGCGGGGACCATGACGATGCGCACGATGGTGGCGTCGATGAACACCGCAGTGGCGAGGCCGAGGCCCATGACCTTGATGGCGCGTTCACCCAATGCAAAACCGAGGAAGACGCAGACCATGATCGCTGCCGCTGCGGTGATGACCCGGGCCGTTGACGCCAGGCCCTCGACGACCGCAGTGCCGTTGTCCTTGCCGTGGTCGTAGTACTCCCGGATGCGTGACAGGAGGAACACTTCGTAGTCCATGGAGAGTCCGAACACGATCGCGAACATCATCATCGGGATCCACGGCTCGATCGGGCCGGGTTTGCCGACACCGAGGAGCGATCCACCCCATCCCCACTGGAACACTGCGACGACGAGACCGTAGGCGGCACCGATCGACAGCAGGTTCATGATGACAGCCTTGAGCGGCACGAGGATGCTGCGGAACACCGCCATCAGCAACAGGAAGGACAGGATCAGCACGACGCCGATGAACAGGGGGAGCCGGCCACCGATCAGCGACGCGAAGTCGATGCCACTCGCCGTGAACCCGCCGACATAGGCAGTTGCACCGCTCCCGGCGATGATCGGCGCGATCACGTTCTTGCGAAGGTTGTGGACGAGGTTGTCGGTGGCCTCGTCCTGGGGGCCGGTGGTCGGCGTGAAGTTGATCAGGAACGCCTTGCCCGAAGGAAGCGGTTGCGCCGCGGCGAACGCCACACCGGGCGTCGACTTCACGGCAGCCTCGAGCTTCGCCACGACCGCGGCCGATTCAGGAGTCGGAGCTTCGATGGCAATGAGTCCCGGAGCATTCGAACCCGGACCGAACACCGACGCCTTGATGTCATAGGCCTTGCGGGTGGTGTTGCCCTTGGCGTTGTTCCCCTGATCGGAGAACCCGAGACGCAACGACAACAGCGGGATCGAGGCGACCACGAGAACGACCAGACCCCCGATGGCGAACGGCCATGCTCGGCGCTGCACCAGACGGCTCCAACGATGCCAGCCGGTCTCCTGATCCTTGGGTTTCGCCGGGCCGCGGTGGATCGAGAACTTGTCGATGTTGTGCCCGACGAATCCGAGCATCGCCGGGATCAAGGTGACCGCCGCCAACACGATCACGAACACCGGCGTGGCGCCCGCCAGGGCGATCCCGTTGATGAACGACAGACCCATCAAGAACATGCCGAGCATCGAGATGATCACGGTGCACCCGGCGAACACCACCGCTCGACCCGCGGTGCTGATCGAACGCACCGTTGCGTCGTGAGGACTCTTCCCTTCATGGAGCTCATCTTTGTACCGGGTGACGATGAACAACACGTAGTCGATCCCGACGCCGAGACCGATCATCCCGGTAATGCTCGTGACGAACGACGGCATGTCGGTGAAGAACGACCAGATCCCGACCCCGGCGACGGCAATGCCAACACCTAACGCCGCGGTCAAGATCGGCAGACCCATCGCAATGATCGACCCGAACGCCAACAGCAGAATGATCACCGCCGCCAACAGACCGAACGCCTCACTCGGAGGGAGTGAGAACCCGGCAAACGGCAATCCACCGAACTCCGTCGTCACCCCCTGCGCACGCAACGACTTTGCCGTCTTCACCAACTTCAACGGCTGGGTGTTCAAATCGACACCGGCCTTGAAGGTCACCTGCGCCAGCCCCACGGTCCCATCCGGCGAAACCTGTCCGGGCTGGGTCGAGGTGAACGGGCTTGACACCGTTGCGACGATCTTGTTCTTCGCGAATTCGTCGAGCCACGCACTGATCTCCGCCTTCTTCGACTCGATTCCACCATCGACCTTGAACACGATCTCGCCGGACTCACCGTTCGACTGGGCCTTGCCCTCGGGGAATTCACGGCTGAACACGTCGATCGCCTTCGACGACTCCGTCCCACCGCCCCCGCCCTGCGCGTCATTGAACTTCCCGCCGAGTGCACCCGACACCCCGAACGACGCCGGGAGAGCAAGAATCCAGACCAACAAAACGATTCGTCGGTGATTGAAGCAGAACGACGCCATCCGCTCGAGGAGCGGTCGGTTTGTTGGAAGGGGCGAAGTGCTCACGAGTCTCCTCGACAGGGATTCG
>JANPDB010000152.1:0-2516 GCA_031431255.1 Acidimicrobiia bacterium
CCGCACCGACCGTGACAAACGCCGCAACCAACTCATCGGCCAACTCCACAACCTCGGCTATCGAGTCACCCTCACCGAAGCCGCCTGACCACACCAGCCCCTATTCTCCTTACAGGTTGCCCCCATATATGGGGGCAGAACACCTCCGTTCGGCGTTGGGAGGTGTTCTGCCGCAAACGCGGCGTGAGCGCCGCAGGAGGGGCAATGACGGCTCGCTCCGCGCTGGCGTCCTTAGGATCTGGTGACGAGGCGTCGATACTCACTCGTACCCAAGGCATCAAGGAGACGGAAATGACCTTGTTCATGCAGAATCGATCGCGCTTGTTCCGAGCGCTCGCCGCGACAGTCGCCGGGGGGACGCTGCTCGGCCTCGCACCGCCCCAGCCGGCCTCGGCGGTCCTCCCGACCATCCCGATCATCACCATCCCGCTCGGCACGATCGTGTTGCCGCCGCTGGTCCCGATCGCCGTGCAGGACATCTCGGTCGCTATCACCGACAACGTCAGCGCGATCGATCAGGGAAGTGCGATTGTCACCGTCATCACCATCACGAACAAGTGGAACGTCGCGGCTGCGGGCATCAACGTCCTCTACTCACCGCCGTTGACCCACACCGGCAGCATCTGGGCCTGTACGGTCAACCCGGGAGACTCGTGCGGTGGGTCGACGAGCGGAACCGGAGCAATCAGCCGATCGATCAATCTGGGAGCCGGGAAGTCGGCGGTGTTCACCGTGAGCGCCGCGGTTGTCCCGACGGCGACCGGCACCATCAACAGCACCGTGACGATCGTGCCGCCCGTGAGCTTCGGCGACAACAACTCGTCGAACAACCAGGCCGCCGACACCACGGCGATCAACCCTCCCGCAACGACCACGACGGTGGCCGCAACGACCACGACGGGCGCGGTCACAACCACGATCGCTGCGACAACGACGACGGTCGCCGTCGCCGCGGCGCCGACCGTCGCAACGACGGCCGCACCCCCGCCGACGGCTGCGCCCGTTGCTGCGGATGCGTTCCAGATACCGACCGGCGCCGTCAAGTGTCAGTTGGTGTCGAACCTCAAGCCGGGTTCGCAGTCGGTTCGGTGCACCGCTCTCGGTTCGACGGCGAAGTTGCCGAAGCGCCCGGCGACGTGTGATTTCGATTGGGAGGACATCGCCGTGAGTGCGACAGGCAAGTCCTTCACGGTGTGTGCGGGCGATTCGATCGAGGGCAACTTCCCGGTTCTGGCCTACGGCGCTACGTGGAAGCGCGGGGTGTTCACGTGCACGTCAGCCAAGTCCGGCGTGACGTGCCGGAACCCAAGCCGACGCGGGTTCCGTATCAGCAAGACGAAGCGCACGTACCTCTAAGCGCACCTACATCCGACGACCGTCAGGCGGTCACACTCCCACATCGGTTCGGCCTCCGAAGGCCGGACCGATGTTCGCGTCCGGGCAGAAACGATGCCGAGGTGACCGGCGAGCCGCTGCCGGAAGATGCCACCCGTGACATCGAAACGAAGGCTGTCAAGCAATTCTGAATTGCTCGGAACAGAAGGCGGGACCCTAGGGTGACGGGCATGGATTTCGGTCGCTACACGCTCTTTCCCATCAAGAACGTCCACCCGCTCCCGCATGCCCTGATGGGTCCGGGCGCGCACGAGATGGTCGGCCCCACGGCGGTGTCGCTCGGCATGAAGAAGGTGCTGCTCATGAGCACCGGTCTTCGGGGCACGGGCATCGTCGAGGAGATCGCCGCCCAGGTGCGCCACGCCGGGGTGGCCGTCGAAGTCTTCGATCGGGTCGAGTCCAACCCGAAGGACGCCAACGTGATGGACGCCCACGCGGTCTACGCCGAGACGGGGTGCGACTCGTTCATCAGCGTCGGCGGTGGCTCCAGCCACGACTGCACCAAGGCCACGCGTCTCGTCGCCGCCCACGACGGACGCCTCGTCACCGAGTTCAAGGGTCCGTTGGACCTCGGGCACACCACGCTGCCCAAGCACATCGCGGTGTGCACCACAGCGGGTACCGGTTCCGAGACGAGCTTCGCCTTCGTCGTGACCGACACCACGACCGATCCGAACAGGCCCGAGAAGTTCAACACCTTCGCCCACGCGCTGTCCCCGACCGTGGCGATCGACGATCCGGTGCTGTACTACTCGCTGCCTTCAGATCTCACGGCCTACTGCGGTTTCGACGTGCTCGCCCACGCGGTTGGCGCGTACGTGTCGATCCTCGACAACCTCGTGTCACATGGACCTGCGCTGCAAGCGATCGAGCTCCTCGCCGAGAACCTGCGCCTCGCCGTTGGTAATGGCTACGACTCCGTCGCCCGCGAGAAGATGATGTACGCGTCGTACATCGCCGGTCAGGCCTTCAACTCGGCTGGTCTCGACGCCGTGCACTCGATCAGCCACGCGGTGAGCGCGTACTACGACACCCACCACGGGCTCGGCCTCTCCATCTCGCTGCCGCGAGTGTGGGAGTACAACCTGCCGACGGCGTACAAGAAGTTCGCACGCGTCGCC
>JANPDB010000153.1:0-5771 GCA_031431255.1 Acidimicrobiia bacterium
TCGGTGTCGAACACGTAGTTGCCCATCGACGCGAGGCAGCGATCGGGATCCGACGGCGATGCCTTCGGCATGAGGGGCGGCGTCTCCGACTTCTCGTGGAACGCCTTGATCTTGGTCCCGTCGACCTCCATCACCCCGAACTCCCGGGCCTCGGCGACGGTGACCGGGATACCGGCGACGGTGATGCCTCCGCCGACGGCCATGTGGTGCTCGATCATCTGGCGCGGGTCCATCCGGTAGATGTGGTCCGCACCGAAGACGCACACGATGTCGGGCTTCTCGTCGGAGATCAGGTTGAAGTTCTGATAGATCGCATCGGCCGAGCCGACGAACCAACGCGGACCGCGGCGCATCTGTGCTGGAACCGGGGTCACGTAGTTGCCGAGGAACTCCGACACCCGCCAGGTGGCGGAGATGTGACGGTCGAGGCTGTGGCTCTTGTATTGGGTGAGTACGACCATCTTGAGCATGCCAGCGTTGGCGAAGTTCGACAGCACGAAGTCGACGAGCCGGTACGAACCGGCGAACGGAACCGCGGGTTTGGCGCGGTCGGCGGTAAGTGGATAGAGCCGCTTGCCCTCCCCGCCGGCGAGGACCATCACGAGAACTTTCGGGTCTTTGCGAGCGACGAGCGACGGCATGCCCGCACGTTAACTCTTGGCGGGCCGCGCCGTCGTGTTGCTCGAAGAGTTCACCTGCGACCACGCCATCCCAGACCTCGAACGCGACCCGACCCGCTCGGCGGTGCCGTGCGGGTCGGAGTGCTTCCGTCGAGATGGACGGTTTCCTGGCGCGGCTCGAGGCGTTCCCGGACGCCGGATGGCCGTTCAGCCGTCGGAGGGGCGTCAGTTGATCTTGGTGATGAGCCCGATCTGCCCGGACCCGGCGAGGTAGCAGTCGCCGGCCTTGGCGACCAATGACTGGAACGTCGGGTCGGCGTTCATCGCCGCCCGCCCCGCATCCAGGTCGGCCATGGACGCGCCTCCGATCAGCCAGCGGACGCCGCCGTAGGCGCCGTACACGTCGGCACAGAACGCCGTGCCGAGGCCGGTGGCCTTGGCGACCGCCGCCTGGATGGCGACGCCGAGTTCCATGGCCTCGGCGATCTTGCCGTTGGCGATGGTTGCCTGGGTCGCCGACACAACTGCCGACGGCGCAGCCATGGACGTCGCCACGATTTCGGTGAGCCCGTCGCTGATACCGGGGGCGAACAGGTCAGTCGCCGTCGCGACCATGGCCATGTAGCCGGCGTCGCCCAACGTTTTCGCCTGGATCTCGGCGAGCTGCACGTGGCTGTCGACGCGGGAGGACCACAGGATCGTGCCGAGCGGGATACCGAAGGTGCCTGTGTAGACGCTGAGGGGAATGCCGGTGAGGGACGCGACCTTGGCGGCGACCTCGACGGCGAAGGCCATCGCGGCGGGAGCCTTTCCGGGGGCGGCGACGGCGGTGCGGCTGAAGATGTACATGTGAATGCTCCTGTTTCGACGTAGTGGTGACGAATCGAACGCGTGCCGCCGCCGATCGGCCAGGACGCGGCCGATCGTTCGCTGCTACGTTCTCGCTGGGCAACACACCCAACGACACTCCGTACTCTCCGCCGAACGAGACGACCTGTCCGTAACGCGGATCACACAAGCGAGAGAAATTTCGGAAAAGGTTGCGGGACCGATGGCGGCAAACCTCCAGGACCAGGGAATCACCACCAGCGGGCTCCCGGCCGCCCTTGGTGAGCTCGTCGTCGGGCGGGGAACGCGGATGACGCTGCGCGCCGGCCAGGTGCTGTTCGCCGAAGGCGACCCGTCGACGTGTGTGTACTGCTGCATCAGCGGCCGCGTCAAGGTGTTCGTCACCACGCCCACCGGCCGCGACCTTCTACTGGGATTGAAGGGGCCGGGGCAGGCGTTCGGTGAGCTCTCCGCCATCGACCTGCGCCCGCGGTCGGCGGCAGCGTCGGCGATCGAGCGAAGCGTCGTCGCCCAGCTCAGCGCCGACGAGTTCCTCGATTCGCTGCATGCGCAACCCGGGCTGGCCGTTCTCGTCCTCCGTGATCTCGCCGACCAGTTACGCCGCGCCAATGCGCGGGTGATCGCCCGCGACAGCGAGAGCACCTCGGTGCGCACGGCCAACCTTCTCCTCGAGCTCGGGGAGAAGTTCCAACGCCACTCCCCCGGCCCCGGCGACATCGTGCTGCCGATCGGACAGGACGAGCTGGCGTCGTGGATCGGGGCAACGCGTGAGGCCACGGCGCGTTCGTTGGCCACGTTCCGCCGAGCGGGAGCCATCTCGACCGGTCGACAGAGGATCGTGCTCCACGGTCTCGGTCCGCTTGCGGCGTTGATCGCCGGGGCGTAGTGGCCCCGCGCGGGTCAAGATCTACCCCATGAGCGCAAAAAGTCCTGTGAAGTTCGGCTGGCTGTCGCCGGTGATCGGCAACCGCTGGAGTGACCACCAGCCGATCGTCGTCTACCAGGACACGGAGATCCTTCCCCACGCCCTGCCGCACTTCGATTCGCTCTGGATCGCCGACCACTTCTACGGCTTCGACGCCAAGACCGACCCGTTCATGGAGGCGTGGACCACGCTCACGTGGCTGGCGGCGCGCCATCCGAACGTAGATCTGTGCCACCACGTGCTCGGCCACGGGTACCGCCCTCCGGCGCTCACGGCAAAGATGGCGGCGACCCTGCAGGTGCTCTCCGGCGGCCGCTTCATCCTCGGCATCGGTGCCGGCTGGCGCGAGGACGAGTACAAGGCCTATGGCTACGACTACCCGAAGCCGTCCGTCCGCTTCGCCGAACTCGAAGAGGTCATCACGATCTGCCGGCTGATGTGGACCGAGCCCGAACCGTCGTTCGAGGGGAAGTACTTCACGATCACCGGCGCGTCGGCCCCGCCTCTCCCCGATCCGGTCCCGCGCATCTGCATCGGCGCATCGGGTGAGCAGATCGGGCTGCCGCTCGTCGGCCGTCTCGCGGACATGTGGAACGGCAGCCCGCGGGGCACGGACGAGGACTGGCGGCGTCGGCTCGGCATCGTCCGATCGTCCGCCGAGAAGGCCGGGCGCGATCCCGATGCGATCGAGGTCAGCGTGACCATCGAGAAGCCGCTGCCCGAGTCGGACGAGGACTCCGAGAAGCTCGTCGAGTTCCTCGCCCACAAGGTGTCGCTCGGCGTGCAGCACTTCGTCATGGACTTCGGCAACCCGAAGGCGCTCGAGCCGATCACCCGCTTCGCCGAGCAGGTGATCGCGCCGCTTCGAGCGACCTAGCTACTTCGTTCGGCCGCTGGGGTGCCATGGCGAGGTTGGTGTCTCAGTCGCTTCGGGGGCGACTGAGATACCAATCACCTCGCAGCGTAAGGCTCGCGTTCGCCGTGAGACAGCCGTTTCGTCGTCAACGCAACGCCCCTTTCAGCGGGAACTGGCGTGCTCGGAACGGATGCTTGTGGCGAAGCCGATCACCAGCGCGAGCTGGACCATGCCGAATCCGAACGTCCACGGTGCGTGGTCGAACGTCAGGTGCCCGGACATGGCGGCGAGGGCGGTCAGCGCGTATGGCGTCGCCCGTACCCGGCGCGCCACGGCGATCGCGGCGATCGCGAGAGCGAGCGCTCCGAGGGCACCGGTTTCGGTGACGATGAGCAGGGGCACGTTGTGCACCGCCTGGTCCTCCGAGGCGAGGGCCTTGATCTCGGGATGGGCGTCACGGGTCGCCAGGAACCGCCCCGGTCCGACGCCGAAGGCGGGCCAGCGGCGGATCATCGCAATTGCCTCATCGATCATCCCGGCGCGGCCGTTGGAGGCGGCGACGACGTCGGTCGTGGCGGACCGCTCCGCCTTGAACGTCCACCCGTCGATCGAGAACGCGGCGGCCACGCCGAACGCCAGCGCAACGGCGATGAGCACCGGCGCAACCGTCGTCGGGAGCGGCACCCGTTCCTTGCGACGGCGGGCGAGACGGACGGCCCCCACGGAGCCGGCGATGAGTACCACCGTCAGCGAAAGCGCTCCGGACGTCCCGCAGGTGACACCGACGATGACCGCTCCGGCGGCCGCTCCGGCGATGGCCCACGGCCGGGTCACCAGACGGTGGTGGGTCCCGAAGACCGCCAATCCAATGGCCACGAGGCCCATGGCGGCGATCGGGTGCGGACCGTACGACGTGCCCGTCGGGACCGTGAACGATCCCAGCGTCTCGAACGGGATACCGACCTCGCCGGGCACACCGATGGCCCGGCCCAGCAGCTTCTGGGTTACGGCCACACCCGCCTCGAACACGGTCCAGCCCAGCCACACCCGCGCTGCCGTCGAGCGCCACTGCGGCCGGGCGTGGGCGATCACGTCGACCAGCGACACGGCGCCGGCGAACCGGAGCACGGTCATCGCGCCCATCGACGAGGGATGCGAGACAAGCGCGACGACCAGGGCAACGAGCAGGATGAGAAGACCGGCCGTGACGCCACGACGGTCACCGAACGCACGTCTCCCCGCGACCGGGAGGCGGAACGCGGCGAGGGCAATGAGGAACGCATCGACGACCTGGAGGATCACCCCGCGCTTCCACGTGGACGGATCCCCGGACACGACCAGGAACAGCGGAGCGACTCCGACGACGGCAAGCGCCAGCGATTCCGCCAACCGGGTCGACGCGGTCGCGGGGCGGGCGGACTCACCCGCGGCCCCGCCGGGAGCGCGTGAGAGCTCCACGTCCGCGGTGGTGGTCGCAGTCATCCCGTCCTCTATCGGCGTCCTGGCTCATCGGCTGAACCGGGCCATGTCGGCTCGTAGCGGCCCCGGGCGAGGCTTCGGGCTACCGGCGGAAGGTGGTGTACAGCTCGGCGTAGTCCTGAGCTGGGGTGTCCCACGACCAGTCGATGGCCATCCCGTTGCGGATGAGCATCGAACGACGACCCTTCACGTTCCAGGCCCGCACGGCCCGGTGGAGTGCATCGACGATGCCGGCGGCGTTGAGCGAGCGGGCGACGAAACCCGTGCCATCGTCGGGTCGGGCATCGCCGTCGATCACCGTGTCGTGGAGTCCGCCGACGTCGGTCACGACCGGGAGCGAGCCATAGCGCATCGCCTGCATCTGCGCGAGACCGCACGGTTCGAACCGGCTCGGCATGACAAAGAGGTCGCTCGCCCCGAACATGCGATGGGCGAGACCGAGATCGAAGCCCTCGACGAACCGGAAACGCTCGGGGATGTAGTGCTGCACGGTCCGGGCGGCGACGGAGAGCGCCGGGTCGCCGGCCCCGAGGAGGACGAACTGGGCGTCGAGGCTCGGGAGGGCCACCGTGGCGTCGAGGGCGATGTCAACGCCCTTCTGATCGACGAGCCGGGTGACCATGGCGATGAGCGGCCCATCCGACGGTGGCAGGCCGACCTCGGCCCGCAGCTCGTGCCCGTTCGCCTTCTTTGCCGACGCCGCGGTCCGCAGGCGGAATCGCTGGGGGAGGAAGGCATCGGTCCCCGGATCCCATGCCTCGGTGTCGATGCCGTTGAGGATGCCGACGAGGGCGTCCTTGCGCCCGGACAGGAGGGTGTGGAGCCCTGCTCCATCGGCCGGGGTGCGGATCTCGTCGGCATAGTGCGGACTCACGGCGACGACGCGGTCGGCCAGCGCAATGGCCCCGCCGAGCGGATTGCACGATCCACCGATGTCGAAGGCGGCCCGGCGGTCGGCGCGCAGCGTGGCGAGCCACCCGCGATCGCACCACCCCTGATAGGCAAGGTTGTGCAGCGAGAGCACCGTCGGGACGTCGTCGGC
>JANPDB010000154.1:0-4596 GCA_031431255.1 Acidimicrobiia bacterium
CTGGTTCAACCCCCGCCGACTCCACACCACCAACGGTTTCCGCTCACCCGCGCAAAAGGAGGCCGACTGGTACCGTCAAGACCGAGCCACCATCCGCATCGCCGCATAAGCCCCCTGTCCGATCAACCGGGGCAACTCCAGTCCCGGCGACGATCTCGTACCGGAACTGTGCCGAAGTTCGGGCAGCCGGTGCCGCTCCGCTCCGTCGGGGTGACCCCGGCTACCGCTCAGGTCTTGATGGTGACAACGATGGCGTCGCCTGCGAATAGCTGAATACCAACGAGACGGGGTCGCTCCTGCAGGTTGACGCCTCGGGGCGTCTTCAGGCCTTCTCGCAGGCGATGCCGTCACCGTCTCGGTCTGATCCTTTGTTCGCTTCGTAGACGGCGTCGTCGACGGTGAACGTCGTGACGGGTTTGCCGGAAGTTTGATCGGATCCTCCGGTCCTTGCGACTCCGTGCGGGAAGACCGCGTTCAATTCCGTGCAGTTCGCGAAACGTCGAGCTGACGGCGCCGTGTTCGGGGGAGGTGGTGGAGCACTGGTGGCGGGCACGGCAGTCGTCGACTCGACCGGCACCGTCGTTTGCGGGGCAGGGAGAGTCGTCTCGATTTGGGGTGTTGCGCTCGAGGGCGTGATCGCTGCCAACGGCAACGGCGGCGTTGGGGGAACGACCAAGAGGAGCGCGGCGACATAAACAACGCGCCCGGTTCGCGTGCAGACATACGGTCCGAGCACGCGTCCCCACTGTGTCGGCTTGCACTGTCCACCGAGCTTTGGCGGTCTCGACACGGTCGCAGATGTCGAAGCGATCGGAGCTTCGGCCGGCAACTGTCCGAGGAGATAGGTGGTCTTCCCGGTCCGAACGCAGACATATGAACCAACCGGTTCGCCCCACTGGCCAGCGACGCATCTGGCTCCTAGTTTCGGAGCCGAAGCGGCTGTCGCTGCCGTCGGGATCGACAAGCTCGCGATGACCGCCACAGCAGCACTCATACCAGGGTGAAGCCGAAGTTTCATGGGTCCGCCTTCTCTTGTTCCACCGTCGGAACTCTCCGAGCAACCGTAACTGAGCGTTACCCACCAACGTTCACCGCGTTGCGTCGGCAGGATCGAGGCGATCGGAGAGTGAGCTTCGCGATGGTCTCTTTCGTTGCCTCGTCGACGTAGTGCAGTTCGACGACCTTGACAGCGACACGACGACAGCGGACGCGCTTCACCGATGTTCGGACTCGAAGTCGGCCCGCCACTTGTTCTTGGGCGGGTGCCCGCACTGTGCTGACCGTGACTTCCGCAAGAACCCTGCTTCCCAGACTGCGCGGCGGTACCGATACTCGGGCGTCCCTTCGAAGGGTTCGACCCACGTCGACCACCCCTCTGAATCGTCATTGCCGACGAGCATCGGCTCAGCTTTCGAAGAGTGCGTCGGCGGCGACGGACGCAGCCGAGCGTTGACCTGGCACGCAATGGCGGTACTCGGCGCGAAGGATTTTTTCGAGAACTTTCCCGATCGGCCGCTTTTCGCCTTTCGTTTGTCACACCCCCCTTCGTACACTTGTACGCATGGAGTTCGTACTAGCAGACGAGATCATCGGCGACCTTCGCCGAGTGCACCTTGCCGTCGCCGACCAGCGCGCCACAGTCTCGTTTCTCTCCGGTGTGCAGCGGCTGCGCGGGTTTCTTGACGCCCTCGAAATCGAAGCAGCTGGCCGACTCCACGAGCTCAGCCACACCGCTGCGGCCGATCTTGCCAAAGCCACGCAGCGTCATACCCGCGGCGGTGATCGGGTCTACGAACGAGCCGCCACACTCACCGCCGTGCCATCGCTCGCCGCACCCCTGGAGAGCGGAGCGTTGCAGGCGGCCCACGTCGACACCGTCACCAAAGTCATGCGCACCATCGACGAGAAACACGCCAAGGCGTTCGCCGCCGCACTGCCCGCCCTGATCGATGATGCGGCGGCCACGAAGGCCACGCCCGACGACCTTGCCCGCACCCTGAACCGTGCCGCACGTGCACTCGAGAACGACGATGGCATGACCCGCTTCACCCAACAACGACGCGACACCGCATTGCACACCTGGACGGACAAACGAACCGGCATGTTCCGGCTGTCGGGCCGATTCGACCCCTTGAGCGGCGTCAAGCTGCACAACCACATCGAGGCCATGGTCGCTGCATTGTTCGCCGAACGCGTCCCGTCCACCTGCCCGACCGACCCGGGCGCGAAACAGGACCACCTCCGCGCCCTTGCGCTTCTCGCGCTCATCATGCAACAACAGCAGTCCGTCGGTCTCACGGTGGTTGCAGACGAACCGGAAGGGTCGTCGGACAAATCGCGCGACGAGCAAGACAACGACGACGACAGCGACAGCCACGCAAGGGGGAACGACTGCCACACCGACGACAACCTCGACGAATGGTCGACGTTCTTCCCGACCGGACCGAGCAGGCTCGGTCGCCCGGAAATCGTCGTGGTCGTCGATGCCCGACAGCAAACCCTCGACACCAACCGCGGATCACCCGTCGTCGACTGGGGACTCCCCATCGAACTTCCACCACGGGCGCTCGAAGACCTGTTCCAACGAGCCGACGCCCACCCCGTGATCGTCCACAACGGCGTTGTACTTCACGCCCCCGGGGAGATGAACCTCGGACGCACCACCCGACTCGCCTCCAGAGCGCAACGCCGAGCCCTGCGCGCGCTCTACCCGACCTGCGCCGTGCCCGGATGCTGCGTGGCATTCGAGTTCACCAAACCGCATCACGTCCATTACTGGGAACACGGTGGACCGACCGACCTCCACAATCTTGTCCCGGTTTGCAGCAAACACCACCACGCAATCCATGAAGGCGGCTGGACACTCACCCTCCAACCCAACCGCCACCTGACCATCACCCTCCCCGACGGCACCATCCTCACCACCGGACCGCCCCTCCGGATTCGCGCCGCCTAAAGGGCGGCCCGCTACTCCAACCCTCCCCGCCCAAGCCAACGGCAACGCCTTGAGCCTGTGGCGCATGCCGACCATTGACGAGTGGTCGTCCAGCTCCTTGACAACCCAAACGGCGTCGCCGTCTCCGCGAAGTGCGTTTGCATCGGTCCGCACTGCGTAGGCAGATGAGCTCCGGGGTCGCCTACTACGGAGGTCCGTGGAGCCAGGGTCGGCCGCCTCTTCCCGACCAGGTGACGCCCCGACACCTTGACCTGATGTTCTTCGGCGTCGTTTCGCTCAACAGAGCCGTTCTCACGATCCTGCGGGAGTGTCCCTTTAACGGTGTAACAGCCGTTTGATTGGTATGTGTACACATTAGTTGATTCGTCCTTCGAAAGCGATACTGAAAGCGTTGAGGGCGGGTTTCCAGCGCATGACCCATCGGGCCCGTCCTTTGCCGGTCGGGTCGAGTGCCCGGACAGCGAGGTAGACGCATTTGAGAGCTGCTTGCTCGTTCGGGAAATGCCCTCTCGCCCGGACGGCGCGACGGATTCGGGCGTTCAGGCTCTCGATAGCGTTCGTGGAGTACACGATTCTCCTGATCTCGGGGTCGAACTGGAGGAACGGCACGAACTCGGGCCAGGCTGACTCCCACATCCGAATGACTGCCGGATACTTCTTTGCCCAGGTCTCGCTGAACTCGACGAAACGTTCCCGGGCCGCCGGCTCCGTCGCTGCGCTGTAGATCGGTCGGAGTCCTCGGGCGAGAGCGTCCCAGTCTTGGCGGCCGGCGAGACGGAACGTGCCCCGAATCAGATGCAAAACACACGTCTGGATCAGCGATGCCGGCCACGTCGCCGTGATCGATTCCGGCAGGCCTTTGAGGCCGTCGCACACGACGATGCAAACGTCTTCGACGCCCCGGTTCTTGATCTCGGTGAGGACTTGCAGCCAGTATTTGGCGCCCTCACCACCGGTCCCGACCCACAGACCGAGAATGTCGCGTTCACCGTCCACGGTGACACCGATCGCGACGTAGATCGGCCGGTTGGCGACTTGCCCGTCACGGATCTTCACGTGGACGGCGTCTATGAAGATCACCGGATACACGCGGTCCAGTGGACGGTTCTGCCATTCGACCATCACGTCGACGATCTGATCCGTGATCCTCGAAATCGTTTCCTTCGAGACCGACGCGTCATAGATCTCGGCCAGGTGCGCCGAGATCTCGCCGGACGTGAGTCCTTTCGCGGTGAGCGACAACACGATGTTGTCCATCCCCGTCAACCGGCGCTGCCTTTTCTTCACGATGACCGGCGTGAACGTTCCGTCACGGTCACGGGGCACGTCGATGCTCACCGGACCGACGTCGGTGACAACGGTTTTCGTGCGGACACCGTTGCGCGAGTTCTCCCCGTTCCGGCCGACCGGATCGTTGGCGTCATAGCCAAGATGCTCAGACATCTCGGCCTCGAGCGCTGTCTCCAGGACCTGTTTTGTGAGACCGCCAAGAAGGCCACCCGGGCCGACCAGATTCACCCCCTCCGCACGCGCCCGGTCAACGAGCTCGCGAGCGAACCCCTGATCAAGAACTGGCCCTCCGCCAAGTTCATCCATGGTCTGTCCCTTCCGGCGTGGCGGCATCCACCAAGCCTGTCCAG
>JANPDB010000155.1:0-5856 GCA_031431255.1 Acidimicrobiia bacterium
GGCGCCGCCGTCACCGGCGACGAACTCGCCGCCGGCGGGGCCGGTGAGCGTGAGCGAGAAGGGCTGACCGTAGCGACGGGCCAGTTCGGCAACGACATCGGCGACGATGCGACCGTCGTGCTCCGCGGTGAGCTCGAGCTCGCAGCCGGTCGCGCGGGCGATGTCGATGCGGTGCATCCACGGATCGCGCGTGAGGATCGTGTCAAGCAGGTACGCCATGCGCCACGTCTCGACCGTGCCGCCCACCGCCTCTTTCATCGGCATCTTGCGGAACAGCGACGGCGCCTTGGCTCGCCAGCGGGCGACGCGCGGACCGAGCTCATCGACGCGTGCGATCAGTTCGTCGATCGACAAGTCGGCGTGGTCGGCGACCTGTTTGGCCGTCAACGCGTTGATCATCGGGCCACCCTCGCTCTTCGACGTCTTCGTCGCTGCACCCATCGCGCCGAACAGCCGGCGGAAGCCGGTGAACGTCGCCATCATTCCGAGGCTGTGTCCCGCGACAGCTCGCACGTCCCAGAGCGAACAGTCGGTGGGTCTGCTCCACTCGTCAGGCGCCAGCGATCGCAACTGCGACGCCATGCGGGCGTACTCCGTGCGCGCCAGTCTCTCGGTGTCCGTACGGGTGATCGGTCGGATGGCGTCGACCGGTTGGGCAGTCATCATGGTCTGCTCCTCCTCGTGGCTAATTGTTTCCGCTTCTTGATCATGTGGTCGTAGAACATCTCGACGGCATCGTCGATCAAGCGAATCCAGCGGTCTCCGCCAGGGTCGTTGGAGAGCTGTTGGTCCGCCAGGCCCGTGCCGAGGGCAGTGAAGAGGTCGACCGCGTCTGGGTTGGTGATTCCGCACGCCTCCATGCGTTGGCCGAGACGTTCGAGGCTGCCCTCCGAGATGGCGAACGACTCCGCCGACGGCTCGAAGCCAGGGATCGTCCGCTGGAACAGCAACAGGTAGCGCGCCGCGTCCGCTGCGCAGAACCCGACGAAGAAGCGAACCAGCTGCTTCAGGCCCTCTAGCGGTTCGCCAAGCTCGTCCGATGGCTCGGCCTCCACGAACTCACGCGCGCCCTGCGCGTACATTGCGTCGTAGATCGCATGCTTCGAGTCGAAGTAGCTGTAGAGCGAGGGCGCCTGCATCCCCACCGTCCGAGCCAGGTCACGCAACGACAGCGCGGCAAGCCCGTTGGCACGCACCTGCGCCCACGCGGCATCGAGGACTTCTGCCCTCGTTTCCTCTTTGCGTTCTGCTCGCCTATCTCTCTTAGGTACTTCTAACATCATTAGAATGTTAGAACGATGTTTGGAGTTCGTCAAGCAACCTCCGCGGGCCGCCGGCCGAGATCGGGGCGGAAATGCAGAAGGCCGACCCGGAGGTCGGCCTTCGTACTTGTGGCGGGGGCCGGATTTGAACCAGCGACCTTCGGGTTATGAGCCCGACGAGCTACCGAGCTGCTCCACCCCGCGTTGAGAACTTCGACTCTAGCAGCACTACGACGTCTTCGGTTTCGACGCCTCCCGGGCCGCGTCGATCTGGCGACGGGCATCCTCGACCCGCTGCTGGTACAGCCCAAGATCGCCGTCTTTCAGAGCAGCCTCCGCCGCCGCGAGTGACGCAGCCGCGTCGTCGAGCAGTTCGCCCACGGTGGCGTTCGCATCGACGGCAGTTTCCGTCGGCGTCTCGCCCGGCGTCGATGGCGTCGGCGTCCGCGGCACGGTCGCGCTTCCGACTGAGCCGGTGAGCGCTTTCTCGAACGCCGCGGCGACCGAGGGCTCGATCGTCACGCGGTTGCCGGCGAGCACGAGCACATACTTCAGCTCCTGGAGGTCCGACGATTCCGGCTTGAGGAACATCGGCCGCTGGTAGACGAGCCCGGCAGTGGTCGCCAGGACCTGTACGTCGCCGAAGTTCACCTGCGAACCGACCTGGCCGAGCTGGGTCTCTAAGGTGCTCACGCGAGGGTTGGCGCGCATCCGGTCGAACGCCCGAGCCGGACCCAGGGCCTCGGCCGCCGCCGGTACGAGCAGGACGCGAAGCCGGCCGAAGCGGTCGGTGTTGGTGTCGGCCACGACCAGCGCGCGTAGGAGCCGTCGCTGACCGGTCGACCGACGAAGCTCGAGCGACTGCTGGAGCACGAAGGTCGGAGCCGATTGACCCGGATAGCGGTGGCGGAGGTAGAGCGGGGCTGCCACCTGGGCATCGTCATCCGGATCGACCTGGGCGCGGTCTTCGGATCGCCGCACATCGGCGGCCGGTGTCGACAACGACGCAGCTGCGGCGCTCGGATCGTTGGCGCCCGACGAGACCGGGGCGGCGATGCTCGGCGTCCAGTCGTTCGCGAGATCGACGAATGCCGCAGCCGTGGTCACGTGGTAGCGCCCAAGGGCCGTCGATTGCAGGCGGAGAAGGTCCTCCGGATAGCGGAGGTGGGCACTCAGGCCGGGCCGGTCCTTTTCGAGCTGGCCCGACGACGCGAAGAGCGAAGGATAGGTGCGCGCCCAGGCATCGATCAGCGGATCGGTCCCGCGTCCGGCGGCGCGATACATCTTCACGTCGCCGTCGTAGGCGTCGATCACGACGCGGACTGCAGCGCGCACGTAGTTGAACCCGCCGCGACTCAACCCGCTCCGCACGTCGAGGACCGACCCGGTCGCAAAGCGCTGCGCGTAGGGGTAGTGATCAGACACGGTGTAGCCGTCGATTACCCACACGACACGGTCGGCCAACACGACCGGATACGGATCGGCGCCGAAGCGAAGGAATGGCGCGAGCTTCTCGGCACGAGCGCGGACATCGCGCACGTACATCACCTTGCCAGTGGACGGCACCGACCGAACGAGGAGGTTCCGGTCACCGAAGTGCAGCGCGAAGACCGCCTTCTTCCAGAACCCGCCGATGGCGACGCCACCATTGCCCGTGTACTTCCCGGAAGTCACCTTCGCGTTTGCGGCCGCGGCGGGTGCGTCCAGCGCAGCGACGTCGATCTCGGACGGCGTCCCGACCACGACGTAGGAGGTGGCATCCTCGCCCACATAGAGGCGCGGCTCGCGGGCAGAGATCGCCGACTTCCGAATTCCCGAGGCGACGATGCGGGGCTCGCCCTCACCGACCACCTCACCGGCCGGAGCGACCATGACGCCATACCCGTGCGTTCGTTCGAGGTGCTTCTGCGACCACGTCTCGCTCTTCAGGGCGACCCGGTCGAGGGCACCAACGGCAACAAGTTGCTCGCGTCCGTCGATCACGTAGCGGTCCATGTCGACATCGATCACCCGCAGGTAGTCGAGCGACACCACTTTGTTGAAGGCCGCGATCGTTCGCTGTGCCGGGCCCCAGATCCGAGCGTTCGCCGTGAGTTCCGCCGCGAGCGCGGGGGCTTGGTCTGCCGATTCCGACGATGCTGTGTCGAGGTCCTTGGTGTCGATCGATGCAAGCCCGTAGGCGGCGCGAGTGGCGTCGACGTTGCGCTGGATCGGCGTTCGTTCGATGCCGGGCGAGTTCGGTCGAACTTCGATCTGGTTATATGCGCGCGGAACAACCTGCAAGACAACGATCGCGACGATCAGCCATGCAAGGCCGCCGACGACCGATGGGACGACGTCGCGCCGAACCGTTCCGATCACGATGATCACGGCGACGATGAAGGCGACGCCCGCAAGCACGACAAGGCCGGGCAGTCTGGTCCGGAGATCCGTCGCCCCCGGCCCGTCCACGTAGCCGCGTCCGCTCGACACGAGCGCCCAGCGGTCGAGGAGGTACCCGACTCCGCGAAGCACGAACCATGCCGCGCCAAGCCCGCCGACAAGGCCGCGCAGACCCGGCGCCAATTCGCCATCTCGACGCCCCGGGCGCCACGCACCTACCAGATACGCGATGACGAGGGCCGCCACGATCGAGACGGCCAGCAGCGCCATCAGCCAACCAGTAAGCGCGCGGAGGAACGGAAGGACGAAGAAGTAGAACCCGAGCGGACGACCGAACAACGGGTCCTTGGGACCGACGCCCGCGTCGCCGTTGATCAAGAGCAACACCGTCGACGTGTTGCCGGCCAGCGCAGGAGCCATGAGCAGCACGAGGGCCCCGACCCCGGCGATCCGAAGTGACCGCGGCCGGCCGCCGAACAGCATTCGGAGGCGGGCCGCGCTCTGATCAGGGGGGTTGACCGGCGTGGAGCGGGTCACCGTCACCGCTATCAGCGTGCCCAGAAGACCGGTGACCACGACGCCGATGGAGAAGAGCACCGCCGTCGTGACGATGCGCGTCGTCCAGACCGAATGATGGCCGAGATCACGGAACCACCACGAGTCGGTGAGCAGGCCGGCAACGAACCCGCCGAAGGAGAAGACAACTACCAGGACGGCAGCGACCGCTGCGAGAGCGACCTGACTCTTGCGCCGCGACGTTACGCGTCGTGGCCCGGAGACCGGACTTCCACCCGAAGACATGCGCCGACTCTACGGCCTGATCGCGGACACGCCGTCGGTGGCGCCGGCCACCGCGTCCGCGTTCGCGGTCGCGCGGCTGCGTGAATCGTGGGTGTGGAACTACGCGGCGATCGGAGCAACCCGGCGCAGCAGCGAGTCGAGACGTTCGGTGGTCCATCCGCGATACGCCGACGCAATGGCTTCGGAGAGGTCGGCCGCATCGGCGGAGCCGGCGCGAACCAGAGCGAGCGCGGTGGCGAGGGAAGAGCGAACGTCACCGACGATGTCGTCGACGGCCGGAGTGAGATCGGCGAGCAGCAGCGACGCTCCAGCGTCGGCGAGGCTGCGTTCGACGACCTGGGACAGCCGCTGGTGCTGCTCGGTGTCGGTTCCGACGATCGAGTCGACGCTGGGGAGTCCACGAGATGTGCGGAGCGCCACGAGCGCCGAGCCCTGCTCGTCGCGTAGGTGACGCTTGATCGAACGGGCCAACCGTTCGGCGACGAGGGTGGCAATGTCCGTCGGGTCGGCGCCAAGGCCTGTGGTGGTCGCGGTGTCGTCGGTCTGGTGATCGTCGGCCAGCCCATCGCCGGTGACATCGATGACGAACACCGTGTCATCCGTCGGCCCGGCGTTTCGCAGCGAGCTGCTGTCGGCCCTGTCGCCGGGGTTCAGGGTGCCGTTCTTGGGCGTCCGCGGGGCCCGGGACTTCTTGGCCTTCGGGGGCGTCTCGGCCGCCAGCACCTGGCGGGCGTCGTCGGCCGCCTGGGTCCGCTCGGCACGCAGGCGGGCGAAGAGGTCGTCGACCACCCCGACCGGACTCAACGCCGGACCGGAGGCATCGGCGCGCCGCTGGTCGTCGCCGGGTCCGCCAGCGGGCAGCAAACCGTCTTCGACCACACCGCCGATCCGGGCCGGGGCTTGCTGGTCGACACCCTGTTCGACCACGACGAACCCGACGGCGGACTCGCCGGCCGCCTCCTCGGGGCCGAGTCGGGCAGTCGTGGCCATCAGGACCATCTCGACGGAGACCGTCTCCGTCACCACCTCGTCGAGCACCACCTGCGCCACGGCCGCGTCCGTCAGGATCTGCGGGGAGACCGCATAGCGGCCACCGAAGAGTTCGGCTTCCAATTCGTCTGTGCTCGGCATGGCCTCGCCGGCCACCCGTCGCCCGGCCGTCTCGGCCGCAAGGCGTGCCTCGACCTCAGCCGTGGATAGGTCGCGCGAGGCGTCTTCGACGACCCGACGTGCATCGCGGAGTGTCTCGAGGAGCTTCTCGCGCGCCACGCGGAGCTGTTCGAGCTGCACGTGGGCCGTACGACGCCGCTTGGCCAGATCGGCGAGGATCCGCTCACGGACGGCACGGGCCTCGCTGATCATCAGACGGGCCTGCTCGCGTGCCTGCTCCGGATCACCCGGGATCTCCGCC
>JANPDB010000156.1:0-1848 GCA_031431255.1 Acidimicrobiia bacterium
GCTCGAAGTGCGTGAGCTGGCGCGGCTCCGGCCGGGAAGCGATGTCCTGCTCGAGGCGCCGACCGGGTCGGGCAAGACGGTGGCATTCCTCCTCGTGGTCTTTGATGACCTCGTCCGCGGAGCGCCGCCCCTCGGACCTCCTTCCATCGTGGTGATCACCCCAACACGTGAACTGGCCCAGCAGGCGGACCGGGTGATCCGGCCGATCGCCCGGGGGCTGGATCGCCGGGTGGCTCTTCTTCAGGGTGGGGTCGCTTTCGACCCGCAGTTGCGCAACATCTCCCGCGGCGCCGACGTGGTGGTCGCCACACCGGGGCGTCTCCTCGACATGTGCAGTCGGGGTCAAGTCGACCTGGGGGCGGTGTCGGCGGTGGTGATCGACGAGGCCGACCGCCTCGCTGACCTCGGTTTCGTCGCCGACGTCGTGGAGATCCTCGGATTTGTCCCGAAGACCGCGCGGACGCTGCTGGTCTCGGCAACCCTCGACGGACCGGTGCGCCTGCTCACCGGGAGGCTTCGCCCCGGTCCGATTGCCGTCCGCGTCGATGGCGATCCCGATCGCGCCCCGGAGGGCCTCGGCCGGGGGAGCGCGCAAACGCCCCACGTGCGCGTCGAGATCACCCGCGAGCGGCTCCGCGATGAACTCGGAACACTTCTCGACGCCGCCGGACGGGCGATCGTGTTCGTCCGGACCCGCCATTCCGCCGACCGGTGGGCCGCCTGGATCGCCGAAGACGGCCGTGACGCCGTCGCCCTGCACGGTGCGATGTCCACCGCGGCGCGGCGGGCGGCGATCGACGCCATGCGACTCGGCGACGTCAGCGTTCTCGTGGCGACGGATCTCGCGTCCCGGGGTCTCGACCTTGCTGCGGTGTCGATGGTCGTGCACCTTGAGCGCAGCGACGACGAGATCGACTATGTGCACCGGTCGGGGCGTACCGGTCGGGCCGGGATGCCGGGCGTCGTGGTCAACCTGCTCCGCAAGGAGCAGTGGCGTGCGGCAATGGCCATGGAGCAGCGCCTGGGCGTGGTGGCGGAGGACGCCTCTCTGGATCGGGTTGTTGCTCGTCTCGGCGCGGTCACTGCTCAGTTGCGGAGCCTCCGGCCGCCCACCCCGTGGCACCCCCCGCTCGGACGGAGATCAGCGGGGCTGCAGTAGCTGACCCTCGGGGTGGCCGATAGGCCGACCGAGAGCGGCCTGTGGTGGGTCGGAGGACCCATTTCACCACGAAGAGTGGTTATTGCACTTTAGAAGGACTCGCGGCGTGGCGAAGTCCTTTCACGTGACTACTCTCCGTGATATTCTCGGAACCCGAAGCCGCCGTGCCACCTGGGGCCGGACGCTCCTCGCCGTCGCCGTCGGCGCGGTCGGCGTCGTCGGGCTTGCTCCCCGATCGGCCGAGGCCGCCGCTGCCCCGTCGGTGGCGGTACCGGCCTACTTTTGGTCCTCGACCCAGTGGGACCGGATGCTGGTCAGGTCTGAGGAGCTCCGCTACGTCGTGATGAACCCCGACAGCGGTCCGGGAACCGTGTCGTACCCGAGTTTCGTGACCAAGGTCGCCGCGGCCCGCGCCCAGGGCGCAACGGTGGTCGGGTACGTCGACACCAGCTACGGGGCCCGGGCACTCTCCAGCGTGAAGGCCGACATCGACAGGTACCGGGCCTGGTACGGCGTGAACGCCTTCTTCGTCGACCAGACGCCGTACAACTGTGCCGACGTCGCCTACTACCAGGACGTCGAGGACTACGTCCGGATGCAGGCCGGAGGATTCATCTTCCACAACCCCGGCATGAACCCCCAGGAGTGCTACCTCGACGTCGCCGACATCGTCGTGAATTTCGAGGGTT
>JANPDB010000157.1:0-16752 GCA_031431255.1 Acidimicrobiia bacterium
GGACTCCTCGATCGGCTCCAACCTGATCGGTTCGGGCGACTGGGTCTTCCTCTGGAAGGGCCCTCTGGCCCTGTCCGGGAAGGGCTACGACGTCGCCGTCATCGCCTTCTTCCTCTACATGGTGGCGTTCATGGACACCACGGCCACCATCCCGACCGGCTCGATGGCGGAACGCTGGAAGTGGAAGAGCTTCGTCGCATGGGGTCTGTTCTGCGGCGGCATTTACTACCCGCTCTTCGGCGCGTGGACGTGGGGCGGCGGTTGGCTCTCCCAGCTCGGTGACTCGCTCAAGCTTGGCCACGGCTACGTCGACTTCGCCGGTTCCGGCATCGAGCATGCCGTCGGCGGCATGGCGGCGCTCGCCGGTGCGATCGTGCTCGGCCCGCGAATCGGCAAGTTCGGCCCCGACGGCAAGGCTCGTCCGATGCCCGGTCACCACCTGCCAATGGCGATGCTCGGCACGTTCATCCTCCTCTTCGGCTGGTTCGGCTTCAACGCTGCTTCCACGTTCGCGGCCACCGACAACCGCTTCACCGTTGCTGCCGTGAACACGGCGATCGCTGCCGCGTTCGGTTCGATCGGAGCGATGTTCTACGCCATGTACACGGGCGGGAAGAAGCCGGATCCGGGGGTCATGATCAACGGCATGCTCGCCGGCCTGGTGGCCATCACCGCCCCATGCGCGTTCGTTGCCCCGTGGGCCGCGGCCGTGATCGGCGTACTTGCCGCCATCATCGTCACCCTCGCCGGTCGCTTCATCGAGTCACGCGGGATCGACGATCCGGTCGGTGCGATCTCGGTTCATGGGGTGGGCGGTCTGCTCGGCGTGATCTTCGTAGGCCTCTTCGCCGACGGAACGTACGGGACGGCATGGAATGCGCTCGATCGCCAATGGACCAAGGACAACGGAGTCACGGGTCTGTTCTACGGCGGCGAGGGATTCAAGCAGCTGGTGGCCCAACTCATCGGTGTCGGCGTGCTCTGCACGGTGATCCTCGGTCTCGCGTTCGCGTTCTTCTTCATCCAGAACAAGCTGACCAAGGGCGGCATCCGCTCGACGGAGGCCGACGAACTCGCCGGTCTCGACGAGACCGAGATGGGCATGCTCGCTTACCCGGAGTTCTCCAAGGTCTGAAGCGAAACCGTCGACTGAGTCGACCAATGCACTGAAGGGAGGCGTCCGATCCGGGCGCCTCCCTTTCGCGTCCGGGTTCTACTGTCGGAGCAACGCAACGAAGGGAAGCAACGTGCACCTGGCAACGATTCGAACAGCAGGAACGACGAGGGCGGTGGCCATGGTCGGTGACGAACTCGTCGAGATCGACGGGGTCGGCGATGTCGGTGCACTGCTCCATGACCCGATGTGGCGTGCCCGTGCCCTCGCCGCAAACGGACCGCCGCATCCCGTTGCCGGGGTCGACTTCGCGCCCCTTGTCGTCAGACCCGACAAGGTCTTCTGCGTCGGGCTCAACTACCGCAGCCACATCGAGGAGATGGGCAACGCAGTGCCGGAGTTCCCGACCCTCTTCGCCAAGTTCACCGACGCGCTCATCGGAGCGAATGACTCCATCGCCATTCCGGCCGAGTCGGAGAAGGTCGACTGGGAGGTCGAGCTCGGCGTGGTGATCGGACACACCGTTCGTCGCGCCACGGCCGCCCAGGCGCGCGCCGCGATCGCCGGTTACACGGTGGTAAACGACATCTCGATGCGTGACTGGCAGCGTCGGACGGTCGAGTTCCTCCAAGGGAAGACCTTCGAACGCTCCACTCCGGTTGGCCCCTACCTGCTCGTCGCCGACGCCGACGCCCCGGTTCCGACCTTCGATCTGCGGTGCTCGGTGGATGGGGTCGTCAAGCAGTCCTCGAACACGTCGGATCTCGTCTTCGACCCGGTCGCGCTCGTGCAGTACTGCTCCACCATCATCACGCTGCGTCCGGGCGACGTGATCGCCACCGGGACGCCCGGGGGAGTCGGCGCGGCGCGGACACCACCGGAGTTCCTCCGTCCCGGTGCGGTGGTGCTCACCGAGATCGACGGCATCGGTGCGTGCCGCAACGTCTGTGTCGCCGATCCGGCCTCGCCATCGGGCTGACGCCTGTAGTAGATCAAGGGAATGCCTGACGCCTCGCTACCGACCCACGAGAACATCTTCGACCTGTCGGCGCGGGTGATTGACGAACGGATCACCTCGGTGAAGGTCAATCGGGTCACCCTGGAGCTCTCCGAACTCGGCGAAGGGCTTGCCCTGGTCGAGGCGTTCTCCCACGTCTACGCCGTCGCCACTGACGACGGAATGGTGTGCTTCGACACGAGCGGCCGGCGTGCCGGCCCGCATGCGGTTGCGGCGCTGCGAGTCTGGACCCAGTCGCCGTTCTCCACGCTCGTCTACACCCATGGACACGTCGACCATGTCGGTGGGTCCGGCGCGTTCGCTGCCGATGCCGTGGACCGAGGTGACGTTGCTCCGACCGTGATTGGCCACGAGCGGGTCGGCGCCCGTTTCGATCGTTATCGGTTGACGAACGGATACAACGCCCAGATCAACGCCCGCCAGTTCGGCGGTCGTCCGTCGGACGATTTCCTCGATCCGAGCGTGCTTGCCCCGACGCGCGTCGTCGACGCGCGCACTGATCTCGCCGTCGGCTCACAACACTTCGCGCTCCATCATGCGCTCGGCGAGACCGACGACCACCTCTGGACATGGGACCCGCAGCGGCGTGCCATCTTCTCCGGCGACCTCATGACGTGGACGTTCCCCAATGCCGGCAATCCACAGAAGGTGCAGCGATTCCCGGCCGAGTGGGCCATGGCTCTCCGCTCCATGGCGGCGCTCGAACCCGAGATGCTGCTGCCGGCCCACGGACTGCCGATCGCCGGCCGCGAGCGAATCCGGTACGTACTCACCACCGTCGCCGAAGCACTCGAGCAACTCGTCGCATCGGTGATCGAGCGGATGAACGCCGGGACGCCGCTCGATGCGATCGTGCACGAGGTGAAGGTGCCCGCCGAGGTGCTGGCCCTTCCGTTCCTCCGAGCCAGCTATGACGAACCGGAGTTCGTCGTGCGCAACATCTGGCGGCTCTACGGCGGCTGGTGGGGGGGCGACGTCGACCGCTTGAAGCCATCGCCTGCCGCCGTTCTCGCCCGGGAACTGGCCGGGCTCGCGGGAGGGCCATTTGCCCTTGCCAAGCGCGCAGAGGATCTTGCCGTCGAAGCTAGGAGCGCGGTTGATCGGGACATGGCCGACGATCGCTGGCGGCTCGCGTCCCACGTGATCGAACTTGCCGCAGAAAGCGTTGACGCGGACACCGACGACTTCCGTCGAGTCCATGAGATCCGCGCCGATGTCTACGCCGGCCGCCGACAGCACGAGCAGTCGCTCATGGCAAAGGGCGTGTTCGGCTCGGCGGCGGACGAATCAACGGCCGCTCTGACCGGATCCTCGAGGTGGGCGCGCCGTGCGGTGTACGACATGTGAGTGCGCGTCGCGTGTGAAAGAGAACACGCCGTCATGACCAATGACACGGCGCTTTGGTTAGGTCCCGGCGAAACGCCGACGTACGGTAACCGGTGCCGAAGGCACTGTGCCGACAGCTTCCGAAAGGACTCTCGATGTTCCGCACCTCAAAACCCGAAGTCGAAGAACTCCGCTCCCTGGCGCTCTTCAACAGCTGTTCTTCCAAGGAGTTGGCGACGATCGCCAAAGCGTCGAAGCGGGTCACGATCGGATCCGGCGAGACGATCGTAAGCCAGGGCGACCTCTCCGACGACTGCTACGTCATCCTCGACGGAACCGCACGCGTCGAACTCGACGGCACTGCGGTCGCCCAGCTCGGCTCGGGCGAGAGCTTCGGTGAGCTCGCCCCCCTCGACCATCAGCCCCGTTCCGCCTCCGTCATCGCCACCAGCGAGCTCACCGCTCTCGTGTTCAGCGCTGCTGACTTCGCCAAGCTCGCCTCGACCATCCCGGGCCTTACGAAGCGGATCCTCTCGGAGATGACGGCTCGTCTTCGTGCTGCTCACGGGTGAGCAGCTGAACGAGCGCCGAGCCGAGCCACTCGACGCTCGCCGACGAGGAGAAGACGTGGCCAGCGTCATCCACCGTCGAGAGGGTGATCCGGGCCTCGTTCAAGAGTTCGCGTAGGCGAGCGCCGCCGTGCATCCTGACGTAGACGAGGCCCGACTCACTAGCGTCGAATATCAAGTGCAGACGCGTGCCACGTTTGGTGATCGTCTCCAGTTCGTCACGGAGATCGCTGAACCCGGTACCGAATCGATTCCGGGCGGTCAGGGCGGCGTAGTGGGCGAGGTTCCTGGCTGACCGGGCGACACGGATCTCGCCGCGCAGGATCGCCCTCCACCGATCCGGGTCGCCGAGCGATTGGCGTGTCTTGACCGCGATCGCCGGCGAGCCTTCGGAGAGATCCCAGGAGCCCTCGCCGAAGATGATCTGATTGATCAGCACGACGTCGGTCGAGCAGATGCCTCCGAGCATGGCGTGCCAGGCCGCCCAGGCTCCCGAACACATGCCGGCCAGAACCGTTGTCGGTGCACCGAGGAGGTCTCGGGCCGCCGCGTCAACGGTTCGGGCGTCGTCGATGTGGATGGGGTCGTAGGCATCGAGGATGCGGCCGTCGACGCCGGCTCCCCGGCGTTCGATCCGCAGTGTCGCCACTCCGCGCGCCGCGAGCCGTCGCGCCAGGATCGTGTGAAGCCGGGCCGGACCGAACCGCGGGTTGGTTCCGGTCGAGAGCAGGACGAGACCGACCCGCGTCGGGTGGTCCGGGGTGGTCCGGATGCCGTGGAGCAACTCGCCATCCGCCATGGCCACGGAAACGGCGTCCTCACGCCATGACGGCCCGGTTGCCATGAAACCGCTGGGAAGCACGACGCCGTGCGGTGTCTCGGCCGGTTGCGGTTCAGGGAGCCTGGCGATCCAATCACCGATGCCGTAGACAAGCTGGGGCATGACGCGGCCGAGCTCCGGGTCCTCGATGACGAGGTCGCTTATCGGCTGAGGGAGCGTCTCGATCTCGGCGTGGGAGCTCCACGCGGCGGCGGTCGCGACGGAAACCGGGGCGTGTGGCCCTTGAACGATGAGCACGTGGCCGGCGCCGGCCGGGAGGGCGTCGAGGTCGAGAGCGTTCATTGCCGCGAGATCGCACGGTCGCAGCGTCGACCCAGCGGGAGCTGCCCAGCCCTCCGGAAGGCCTGCTGATGTCGAAGAACCGAGCAGGAGGAGCTCTCGGCGGTAGTTCTTGCCCCTGGTGATCGGTTCGATGAGTACGACCGCGCCCACGAGTCGGCGAAGGTCGGGCGCGGCGAGTGCACTTACGGCGACGAGCGCGCTGAACCGCATCCCTACGACAACGACGCTCGTGCCGAGCTCGGCGAGGATGCGCACACCCGCGTCGATGGCCTCGTGGTACCCGGTCACGAGATCGACGTTTTCGGGGAGGTCGGTGCTGTCGCCCGTGCCCACCGGCTCGATCGTGAGGACCACGTGACCGAGCCGGGCGGCATAGTCCGCGAACAGCCTCAGAAATCGATCGCTGCCGGCATGCTCGATACCGAACGGCGGCACGAGCAGGATCCCCCGGCGGCTGAGACCCGCGGAGAGCGTGGGTGTCACGAGCGTCGCCATGCACGTACCCGAAGGGACCGCGACCCCCAGGAGGGTGTGGGTGATGGTGTCAGCGCCCATCGGGAACCCCCGCGTCGTCCCGTTCTTCCGCGATGTCCGACTGGACGTGGACACGGACGGCACTACGCGCGTTCACGGCACCCACGGTGACCGTGCCGGGCGTCGTTCCCGAGTGTCGAAGGAGGAAGCGCCGATGCTCGCCCGGAACGACGTCCACGTGGTGGCGGTCGACGGTGAACGCGGAGTCCTCGATGCGGAGATCGCGGACCAGATCGACGGCGTGTACGTCGAGGGTAACGATGCCTTCGACGACGGCCATTGCCGACGCGCTCCACGCGGGCGTCGACCGGCGAAACGTCTGGCCGCCGCTGGTATCGAGAACGTAGCGGGCGATCGTCGAGCCGTGATCGTCGATCAGACGCGCCGTCATCCCATCGTGATCGCGTGGTCCGAATCGATACGCGTCGGACGGATCGGTGAAACGACCGACCAATTCATCTGCGCGCAGATGAAGCGACCCGTGGGGAGGGACAGCGATGGTGTCAGTCCGGTGGAGCTGCGTCGACCTGGTGTCGCGAACCAGGCTCAGCTCGATGACTCCCGCGAACGGTTTGGGCCGATCGTTGTGGACCCAGACATCGACGCCGTTCACGCCCTCGTCGATCAGTCCGATCGCGACCGGCGACCAGGTGTCGGCGAGGGCGCCGAACGCAGCCTTCGCTCGTCCGTCGCTGTCGATGAGTCCCCACCCGGCCCCTCGCCAGAGGTCGCGAAGGAACCACGTGAGCGCGCCGGCGCAGCTCGACGAGGGACGCCGCCACTCCTGGAACGCCGACGTCATCACGACTGCGGAGGTGACGCGGCCCAGTTCCAGATACCGGTCCACGTCTCGTTGGCGCAGGGCGAAAGGATCTTCTCCGCTGACAACGGCGAGGTAGTGGTCCCGCACGTCTTCGAAGTCCCAGCCCGCACCGCGGTCTCGCGGGACGCGTTGCTTCCATCGCGGGTGGGTCGGCGGGGCGTCGCCGTCGGCCAGGAGTCGGTCGATGGTCGCCGGTTCGGGCACGTTGGCGAACGCCAGGCATTCCGAGGTGAACCGCACGCTCGCCTGTCGGGCGTCGCTCAGAGGTCGGAGGTAGGCGCCGACTCCGTAGTAGTGCGAGACACCACGATCGGCGATGAACGGAAGGTGGCCTCCGCTCGGGGAGCACGCGACGAACGCGATGTCGACATCCAACGACCCCAGTTCTTCGGCGAGCACCGCGCTGCCGACGGCATCGGTGATGACGGCCTGATCAAGACCGAGCATCGCCGCCTGCTGCTGGCGTTCGCTTGCCCCGCACACCACTGCGATGGAGGGGGCCGACGAGAACCTCCGCAGGTTGCCACGGGTCTCGTGAGTAAGCGCACCTACGAACTCGGCATCGGTCGGCTGGTCGAGGGTGGCAAAGGGAAGGTCCTGCCAGATCATGATGCCGAGCTCGGCGCACACGTCGTAGAACTCGGGCTGCTCCCACCCGGTCACGCCGGTCAGGCGGAGCATGTTCAGACCTGCTCCCCGGCATGTCGTGAGCGTCGAGCGCAGCTCGTCGATCGCGACGTGCGGATCGCGTGGATCGAGCGGCATCCAGGCGCTGCCACGACAGAACACGTTGATGCCGTTCACCGTGATCGCAAAACCCTCGCCGTCGATTCCGCGGTCCACAACGAGTTCTCGGAAACCGGTTTTCCCGAGGAACCTCGTCTCGGTGCTTCCGTCTGCAAGGTCGAGGTGCAGTGAGACGTCGTAGAGGTTCGGCTCGCCGTGGGTATGCGGCCACCAACGCCGGACCTCGGGAATGCGAAGGCTCCCGGCGAGCGACGGGTTGGGGCTGGATGCGATGTCGAGTGTCGTCGACTGCCCGCCGCAGGTGAGGGTTGCGCCGACGACGCCGTCAAGCCGGGCCAGTTCGACGTGGACTCGGAGCTCGCCTTCGCCGGTGGCTATGATCCGCGGCGCGAGGGTGGCGGAGTCGATCTGCGCGCCGGACTCCGTCAGGAGATCCGTGGACCCGCTGAGTCCGACGGCCGGAACCGGCGGCGACCAAGCGGGAATCCGTCCGAGGAGGCTCGCCCGGGCGAAGCGCAGGCGTTGGTCGGCAACGAGGCGTGAGCGGTATCGCGGTCGCTGCCGCTTGGTTGCCCCGAGCCACCAGTTCAATGAATGGCAGCAGACGTCGAGCGTTCCTCCGCTGTCGATGCGGTCGGTGAGGTCGACGACGACAGGGACGAACGAGGTACGCGACTCGTGGATCATCTCGCCGTTCCACGAGACGGTCCCGATCGTGGCGACCACCGGAAGCCGAACACTGACGCGGCTTCCTTCGGCGACTTCGCGGGCGTTCAGCGTGGTCCGATAGTGATGATCGAATGCGTCGAGGTCGTCGTGGCCGCCGAGCTCGATGGGATCGCGTCCGGCGTCGGCGAGAAGACGGCCGACACATCTGGCTTCGCCGATATGGACGAAGTCGCCGGGGGCCTCGCCCGGCGCGGTTCGCGCGTAGGACCACGAGGCCAGTGCTTCAGACGTTGCTGCCATAGCCAGGCCGCCTGCTCACTGCGCTGCCGACGCGAGTGTGCGCACCAGGTCGACGCCGGCCTGCCAGTCGTCTGCCAGCGAGGTGCTCCAGGCCGTCGGGTCGATCGGCTTGCCGCTCATCACGGCACGAGCTGTTCGCATCTGAAACACGAGCGCGGTCGAGGCGATGGTGGTGAAGTGTCCGGCCGCGGCCGAGAGGACATCCTTCGCGGCACGCGGCACGCTTGTGTGCTCGGCCATCCAGGCAAGGTGCTCCGCGGCGAGCTCGAAGGCTGGACCGAACTGACGGAAAGTCGTGAAGGCGTACGCGTGGAATGCGTCGTCACCGCCGGCGCGGACGGCGTCGAGCTCGTCGCTGAAGCGCTCCGTCCAGACGATGAACGGATTGCGCGTCGCCAGCCGGGGAATGTCTCGGCGGAGGAGGTCGAACGCGCAGTCGGCGAGGTCGGTGATGCTGCGTCGGGGTGCATCCGACGGCGTGCACATGTCCACGTAGGGCGGAAGGTGGGTCGCGTCGAGCTCGTGAGCTCCCTGCCCGAACAGTCCGTCGAAATCGTCACCGCGGAGCTCGTGGCGGCCGGCGTTGTGGGCATAGGACAGCTGTCGCCGGGCAGCGTCGATGGAGAGGACGGCGATCGAACTCTTCACGTGGGCGAGACGATACGAGACCCCGGCGGTGTCAGGAAGGAACCACGAGTCCACCTCGGGAATCGCGATACGGCCGGAGGCGACGGCGGACTCACACGTCGCCAACAGTCCGCGCCACGGATTGGTCTCGACCACCTCGCATCGATAGAGCAGGTACAGGTCGTCGAACGATGGCTTGAAGAAGGTCCATTGGTCGGTTTCAAGGGTGACCCGGACACACGGGCCAAGCATCGCGACGGGTTCGTGCTGGAGTTCGTGGAGAACTTCGATCCACACGTCGGTGTAGCAGTTCGTCTCGCGCCACACTCTTCCGTCGGCGTGGAGCGGCGCGGGCCCGAGCCGATTGACACGGTTCATGTGTCGAAAAGGAGACTTCGCACTGACGCCGGCCAGTCAGCCGGGTCGGCGCCGAGGAACTTGAACATTGCCAGCGTGATCCGTTCGAGGCCTACACCGAAGCACGCCGTGTGTGCGTCGTGACCGGGGGCCGCACGGATGTCGAAGGCGTGGGTGAAATGATCGCGATGCGCGTTGAGTGACGCGACGGCCGTTTCGAACTCCTCGCCGAACGTGGGCACGAGGATCTCGAACTTCAGTGCCTGATCGCGTTGTGATGCGGCCATCAGGCGACCGGTGCGGCCGAAGAATGGGTCGTTCGCGATATCGAGCCGGAACGGCACACCGAGGGCTGTGACGTATTCGGGGATACGTGTGAACCAGACATCGCGCCACGACTGGACCTGTTCCGGTGTTCCGATCCGCACGATCTCGTGCTGGCGGAACGTGATCTGGCGCATCGGGTCGATGGATGGCTCGTGGCGGAAGCACTGGCCGATGATCTCGAAGGTCCGACCCTCAGCCGGGAGGCGTCCGGTACAGAGCGGATACACGGGGTAGCAGGCCGCCGGGGTGAGGACGACCTCGGTCGAGGGAAATCCGTCGGCCCATGATTCGCCGTGGGCCTGCCGTTCGAGGATGGCGCGGTGCTCGCGTTCGGAACCCGTGAACGCGCTCACGGAGCCGAGGAGCTCGGGCATCGAGGACAGGTGCCCGCTTCGGTCGTAGGTGACGCGGGGGAGGATCGGTGGGAATGCGACCCGTTCGGCATTCTGATCGGCCCCGAGGCGATGCACGCCCCGTGACACCGCCAGCAGCACGTCTTCGAAACGTGCGCTCCTTCCGTACACGCCCATTGCCGGTGTGCCGAGCAGCAGCCCCGAGGCGAGGAGCTCATCGCGCCATGCCAGCCGCTGTTCGATGATCCAATCGGTGGCGGTGGCAGTCATGCGTCGTCCTTCGTGATGCACAACAACGATCCGTTGTTGGCGAGGATGCGTTCGTTGTGGACCATGAGCGCCGCACTGTGAAGGTCGCGCAGGTGACGGCCGAGCGACTGCTCGCTGTCGTTGCGATACGCGTTGATGCCGCCGAGCCGAAGGGCGTCGGTGACGATGCGGGGAAGGGCGAGGGACGCCGAGACCTTCAGCGCATTCATGCGCAGGGTCATCGAGGGTGTGGTCGCGGCTGCCGGGTCATTTCGTACGCGCTCGTACAGTTGCGCCGTTGCTGCAACGGCGGAACGGACGAGTTCGAGATCGGCGTGAAGCATGGCCACGTCCGGCGCGGTCACCGGGACCCCGGCCGACTTGCGGGCCTGCTTGCGAAGATTCGCCCGGATCTGCTGCACGGCGTCGGTGGCGATCCCACTCCACAAGGCTGCCCAGACGAGGTGGCTCACCGGCAACATGGTCCGGGAGGAGATGTCGGCGTAGGGCTCCCCAAGGACGTGATCGGCCGGCCCGCTTGCCGTGAGGACGTAGCCCCGCGAGCAGGTGCCGCGCATCCCGAGGGCGTCCCACTCTGTCGTGGGCACCAGCTCTGCATCCTTCCTCCGGACGAGGACGATCACCTGATCGGCGGCGGGGGCGTCGACGGTGCGCCGGGCCGTGACCAGGATGTCATCGGCGTAGTCGCCATAGGAGATGACCGGGGTCTCCTTGCGAAGCGTAAAGCGCCCGTCGGCGACGGCGACGGAGCAGACGCTCGACCGGACATCACCTCCGGTTCCCATTTCGGTGGTTGCCGACGCCAGGAGCCGCTGTTCCTCCGCGATGAGTTCCATATGGGCGCGGAGTGCGTCGGATTCGAGCCCGTGGTGGACGAGGCACGCGACCTGGATCTGATGCATCGCGTAGACCATCGCCGTCGACGAGCAGTACTGCCCCAGCACGTAGCACGCGGCGACGATGTCGGTCATCGTCGCACCGTCACCACCGAGATCGCGGGGCACGAGGCTCGAGAGCAGGCGGGCGTCCCTTATTGCGACCATGGATTCGGCCGGGAACCGACCGGCCCGATCGACGTCTACGGCGTTCGGACGCGCGACCTCCGACCCGATCTTGTGGCTGAGCGCGACGAGTTGCTCACCGACCGGACTGAGATCGAGGAAGGCGAGCATGGTGGCTCAGGCCGTGACCATGAGGGATTCGATCGAAGAACGGAGGGCCTCGATCGACTCGAACGTCCGCCGGTTCAACATGCGATCGGGGAATTCGATGTCGAGGGCGTCCTCGATCGCCACCATCACGGCGACTGTCGCGTGCGACGACAGCCCCGCCTCGTGGAGGTCGGCAGAGGTTTCCAGCGTCTCGGCGTCGACGCTGAGACGGCCGTGTTCGGCGAGGACGTGGCGGATCAGGACGTGGAGTTCCATGCGACTTCCTCTTCGGCGTGCGAAACGGCGCGCTTGACACGCTGATCCGCGTTTTCGGTCCGCCGCCGACCTGTCGACGACGACGCAAGGAAACGGGCGACCGGGTCGGGGCAGGCCATTTGTGCCATTTCCCCACTTCAGTCAGCGGCGCCCGATTCCGATGATGTGCGCAACGGACCCTCCGGCGTGGACACCCACCGACCACCAGAGAACCGCAGGAACATCAATGGCAACCGGCTCCGAATCCCTTCACTTCCTCGTTCCCACGTATCGCCGCGACTCGTCGGAGGTCATCGGCGCTGTTCGTCGGAGTTCCGTGGAGTTCTTGGGGATGGAGCAGATGCCCGGCGGGAAGTTCCAGATCACCGCCCGGACGATCTCCGGTGCGGACACGTTCGTGTCACCCGTGAAGACGAGCCTCGTCGAAGGTCAGGCCTGCCTCGAAGAAGCACGTCGGTCGTTTGGCGGCGAGGAGCCCGGCGGGGACGAGTACCGCGACGAGTTCGATGCACTGGCGCAAAGCTGGGAGGCACCAGTTGTCCAGGATCCGCCGATCGACCAGATCCCGGTGCGTCTTGAGCCCCGAATCCCCACGTTTGCATTCGCCGACATCGAGGCTCCGGAACTGCCGACGTCGGTCCGCTGACGGAGACGGTCGAGAACCGACAGGTCCTGGCTCAGCCGGCGATCGCTTCGTTCATCGAGCGGTCCAGGCCGGTCGCCTGCTCGTTCTGAGCCGCCCGTTCAGCGGCAAGGGCGCGTTCGGCTGCGAGCGCTCGTCGAGCGGCCGCTCGCCGGGCGCGGCGCAGGGCGCGACGCTCCTCCTCGGTGTGTGCTCCCCAGACCCCGTGGTCCTGGTTGGTCCGGAGGGCGAACTCGAGACAGGCCGGCTGGGCCGGACAACTCCGACAGATCGTCTTTGCCCGCTGCGTCTGGTCGATCGCTGCGCCGGTGAGTCCGACCGGGAAGAACATGTTGGTGTCGATGTCCTGACACGCCGCATGATCGCGCCAGGACAGGTCGTTCCACATCGCCGCCCGGATCGAAACCGCGGCGACTTCGTGGATTGTGAGCGGCTCCGGCGTCCGCGCCGCCGGCGGGGCGTCCGCCGTCGTGAGGATCGCGGGGCGCATGGGGGGCATGCGAACGACTCTAACCAATCCCACCGAAAGATTAAAGCGTTCGCTCAAACTCTCGTATGAACCTTGTCACGCGATTGTCGCCGGCCGTTCGGCGGATGTTCAGTGGCGACCCTGGTTGGCGACGTTCTCCGCCGCGATCCTGGCGGCTTCGGGGTCGAGGTACCCGCTGCTCACTGGCTTGAGCGACGCATCGAGCTCGAAGCGCAGGGGGATCCCCGTGGGGATGTTGAGGGCAACCACCTCGTCCCGGGTCAAACCCTCGAGGTGCATGACGAGTGCCCGCAGTGAGTTGCCGTGCGCCGCGACAAGGGTCGTCCGGCCGGCCCGGAGATCGGGAACGATCGCGTCGTACCAATACGGCAACATTCGTTCGAGGACGTTCGACAGCGCTTCGGTGGCCGGAAGGAGCTCGGGCGCAAGCTCGGCGTAGCGGGCATCGTTTGCCGGGTGATACTTCGAGGCGCGGTCGACCGGAGGTGGCGGGGTGTCGTAGCTCCGACGCCACGTCAGGAACTGCTCCTCGCCGAACTCGGCGAGGGTTTGGGCCTTGTCCTTCCCCTGGAGGTCGCCGTAGTGGCGCTCGTTGAGACGCCACGACCGCTTGACTGGGATCCAGTGGCGGTCGGCGGCGTTCAACGCCATGTTCGCCGTGCGAATCGCCCTCTTCTGCAGCGAGGTGTGGACCACGTCGGGGTACACGCCCGCTTCTTGGAAGAGCGTTCCGGCGTGACGCGCTTCCGCTTCGCCTTTCGCCGTGAGGTCGACGTCCTCCCAACCGGTGAACCGGTTCTCCTGATTCCAGACCGACTCGCCGTGGCGCAACAGAACAAGCGTGCTCATGGATCTTCAGCGTACGGGTCTGCCCGGCACCGCGGGACCACCCGTTCGGGTTGCGCGGTCGGCGGCCGAGGTGGCGCCAACCACGAGAGCGCGACGCGACTCAGGCCTCGTCGAGCCATTCGTCGAGGAGACGGCGGGCAATGGTCAGGGGCGGCGGAATGATCGGAAACCCCCGCCGCGAACGAGCCTCGGCCAGTTCGTCACGGCTGAACCACTGCGCATCGTCCAGTTCGGTGGGATGAACGGCAAGGTCTTTGGTGATCGCTTTGGCGTGGAATCCGACCATGAGCGATTGCGGGAAGGGCCACGGCTGTGACGACGAGTAGTGGATCGAACCGCACCGCAAGCCAACTTCTTCGAACACCTCCCGGGCGACGGCGTCCTCGAGGGACTCCCCCGGTTCCACGAACCCGGCGAGTGTCGAATACATCCCCCTCGGCCAGATCTTCTGCCGGCCGAGCACTGCCCGGTCCCCGTCGTGGACGAGCATGATCACGGCGGGATCAGTGCGCGGGAAGGTGGTGGTGGAGCAGCCATCGCAATGTCGCTCATGTCCCGCGGCGCGGACGTTCGTCGGGGCTCCGCAAACACCGCAGAAGCGGTGCATGCTGTGCCACCTCGCCAACCCGCTGGTCATGGCCAGGAGGTTCGCATCATCGGCGTGAAGCACGGCCGCACCATCGCGGAGCGACATCATCACGGCCTCGTCGCCCACGAGGGCAACGACGGCGTCACGTTCGAGACCAGAGGCGTCGAGGCCGAAATGGGCGACCCCGGCGAGATGGCCGAGGAAGATCGGATCGCCCAGACCCACCGGGAGCGCGGTCGGGCGAACCGGCACGGAACGATCGCCGGCAACGGCGTGTGTGCCCCGCCAGACCAACTGCACAACCGTGGTTTCCGCCGACCATTGCTCCGCGATCCACTCCTGTTCGCTTCGCCGATCGCTCAGTCGATCGAGCGCCGCGGTGGCGAGCGTGTTCGGACGGGGGCTCGGGCGGGAGAACGCAGACATGTCGGCGACAGTCTGGCCGATTTTTTTGTGGGTACCCTCGGTGCATGTTCCCGAGCGATCTCCTATGACCCGACCACTCGACGGTGTTCGGGTGCTCGACCTCTCCCGAGTGGTCGCCGGCCCCTTCGCCGGCCGCATGCTCGCTGATCTCGGCGCCGATGTGGTCAAGATCGAGCCTCCCGAGGGTGACGTCTCACGGGTGTGGGGGGAGAAGCGTCACGGTGTGAGTGGTTTCTTCCAACAGCAGAACGCCGGCAAGCGTGACATCTGCGTCGATCTGCGCGCCGAGGGCGCGGCGGCGGTGGTGATCGCTCTCGCGGCCCGCGCCGACATCGTGATCGAGAACTTCCGGGCCGGCGTGATGACCCGACTGGGCCTCGATTGGCCCGTGCTGTCCGCCGTGAATCCCCGGCTGGTGATGTGCTCCATCAGTGGCTTCGGCGCCCAGGGTCCCGACGCCGATCGCGCGGCGTACGCCCCGGTGATCCAGGCGGAGAGCGGCATCGTGAGCCGACAGGCGCTCTTCGACGGCATGTCGCCGACCGACCCCATGCTGTCGATCGCCGACTACGACTCCGGGCTCCACGCGCTCGTCGCCGTGCTCAGCGCGCTGCGCATGACCGAGCGCACCGGGGTCGGAACCTGGATCGACATGTCGATGGTCGACGCCATGCTCGCCACGGACGACTACGTGCATCATGCGATCGACGGCTCGCCGGTCGAGCGCCTTGGAGGGACCTACTGGCAGGTAGGCGATGGCACCTGGCTCATGGTGTCGTCGCCGGTGAAGCACTTCTGGCGGGTCGTTTCCTCACTCGGGGTCACCGCGGAAGCCCCCGCCGACGCGACGCTGGACGAGAAGGTCGCAAGCCGCACCCGGGCGATCGCGGCGTGGATGCACGGGCATTATTCCGTCGAGGACGCCACGTCGGCGCTCGATGCGCTGAACATCGCGTGGGGTCGCGTCCGCACCATGGACGAGGCGATCTCCTCGCCAACGGCCGACCACCGCGGAGTCGTCGCGCAGATCGATGACCGCAGCGGAACGGGGTCCACCCGTGGGGTGATCGATTCGCCGTACCGCTTCTCGGCGTGGGAGAGCGGGGTGCGCGGCGGCGCGCCGAGGCGTGGGGAGCACAACGCGGCGGTGCTGGTGGAGTGGCTGGGGTGGGGGGAAGCAGATGTCGCCGGGCTGGTCGCGTCGGGTGTGCTGCTGGGGGAATGAGAGCCGGGTATCGTCGCCTGTGTGGCCGCCGATGAGTTGGTGTGGACACGACGTCCGGAGCTGCACCGTCCGGTCCTGATCGTGGCCTTCGAAGGGTGGAACGACGCCGGGGAGGCAGCGACCACGGCCGCCCGCCACCTCGACTCGGTGTGGAACGGTGAGCCCTTTGCCACGATCGACGCCGAGAACTTCTACGACTTCACCTCGACGCGGCCGCACGTCCGCCTCGACGGGACCGATCGGGTCATCGACTGGCCGACCAACGAGTTCTCGGCCGGGCTCATCGACGGGACGAATCGTCATGCGGTACTTCTCGTCGGCGCCGAGCCTCAGCTTCGATGGAAGACGTTCAGCCGCCTCGTCCTCGAGGTCGCCCAATCGCTCCAGGTCGAGCTCGTCATCTCCCTCGGAGCACTGCTGGCCGACGTGCCGCACAGCCGGCCGACCCGGATCACCGGAACCGCGGCCGATCAGGCGCTCATCGAACGCTATGCGCTGATCGCGTCCCGTTACGAGGGGCCGACCGGCATTGTCGGAGTCCTCCACGACTCCTTCGCCGCCAGCGGGATTGCATCGTGCTCTCTGTGGGCGACCGTCCCCCACTACCTGCCGAGCACGACGTCGCCGAAAGCCGCCCTGGCCCTCGTCGAGCGGGCGACCGAGATCCTCGGCGTCTCCGTGCCGACGATCGATCTGCAACTCGGGGCCGTCGACTACGAGCGCCAGGTCAACGACGTGGTCGACACCGATGACGAGATGCGCGGTTTCGTGCGCACCCTCGAGGAGAGCTATGACGTCGGCGACGACGAGGACGACGACTTCGACGACGAAGACGAGACCGAGGATGTCGATCCCCGCATCGTGTTCATGAAGTCCGACGGCAACCTGCCCACCGGCGACGACCTCGCCTCGGAACTGGAGCGGTTCCTGCGCGAGCAGTGATCAG
>JANPDB010000158.1:0-6482 GCA_031431255.1 Acidimicrobiia bacterium
CGGCGCCATTCCCCGCAACTACGTCGCTGCGGTGCACAAGGGCATCGAGGAGGCCATGGTGAACGGTGGAGTCCACGGATTCCCGGTGGTCGACGTGCACGTCGAGTGCTTCGACGGCAAGTTCCACGCCGTCGACTCGTCAGAGATGGCGTTCAAGACTGCGGCAGCCATCGGGTTCAAAGAGGCAATTGCCACTGCCGGGTCCGTCGTGTTGGAGCCGGTGTCGAAGCTGCAGGTCCGGGTGCCGATGTCATTGCAGGGCGATGTGCTCAGCGACATCACGACGCGACGCGGCCGCGTGCACGGCACGGTCACGACCGACAACGGGGAGCAGGAGATCGTGGCCTACGTGCCCACGGCGGAGTTGCTGCGTTATGCGGTCGACCTGCGATCGATGACCCGTGGCCGTGGGTCGTTCCGCGCCGAGCACGATCACTACGACGTGCTCCCGTCGAACTTGATCAGCCGGGCCAAAGCCGCGCGCTGAGGGCCGACCACCTCTCGGGCTCTGCCGGAGTTTGGAATATTTGTAGCTCTGGGAGCTACGCAGACTCCAATAACCCCCGGCCCCGATCCACTACGAGGGTGCGGTGACTCTGATGCCGTTCGCGGTGGCAGCGTGGGCGAGTCGGTCGTCGTAGGTCACGAGGCCCTCGAGGTCGTCACCGAGCACGAGAGCGGCTGACAGGTGCAAGGCGTCGAGCGACCGCAGCATGGTCGGATCAAGGAGCGCGGCGTGTTCGAACATCGCCGTGGTGATCTGGATGAGCGTCACGGAGTCGAGGACTTCGCGGGCACGCACGACCAGTTCAGGAGCGACTCGGCGCACGGCCCGCAACAGCTCGGTTCGTGCGAGATCCGACGAGACGGGGTTGCGTTCGATCTGCGCAAACCACGCCTCGAGCGCGTTGGTCTCGGGTTCGGCGACCACGAGCTTGGCAAGTGCCGAGGTGTCGACGTAGTACGCCACGTCAGTAGCGCTCGGCTTCGCGTTGCGCGGCGAGCTCGCTCGAGAGTGGGATCCCGGGTTGCGGATGGGTGAGTTCGGTTATGGACCGTCTGGCCGGACGTCCTCGACCGGCATCCAGCAACGACCGCAATGGCGATGAAGGAATCGGCGTCAGCAACGCGACCGGCCGACCCCGATCCGTGATCGTTACGGTCTCGCCGGCCGTAGCCTGCGCGACGACTGCCGATGCGTTCTGCTTCAAGGATCGAATTCCCACCTCACTCATGTTCTACAATGTAGCACGTTGCCTTCTCGAGGAGTCAACGATGCGCAGATCTCCCGTTACGGCTCGCTTTCTGGCGCCTTCACCGTCCCGATGGCCGCCCCACAACGCTCACGACGACTCCGCCAGTTCGGCGCGGACCGCCTCGATCTGGGCGCGTGCGTAGCGGACGGCGTCGGCGAGTTCCATCGCTGCTCCGGCGGTGACGCACTCGTCGAAGCGAGCGTCGCCGAGCGAGGCGCGGATTCGCTCGAGCACACCGGAGTGGATCGCTCGCCGCATGGGAGCCGACGGGGGGAGCGGTCGACCGGCGTGCAACGTCGCGGCGATCTCGGCGCGCCCTGTTTGTTCGAAGAAGATCATCACGTCGTCGAGGCCGAACTCCAACAGGATGAGCTGTCCGGACTGGTGCCACGAACGGATCGCCACATCGAACAACGACAGCGCGACGTCCGTATTGCCTCTCGCCGCTTCGAGGTTCGCGAGACTCCGAGCGCAGAGAGCCTCGAAATATGGCGTCCGGTTTTCCCGGGTGTAGTCAAGGCATTGATGCAGAGTTGCCATCGCTCGCGGCGGATCGGTCTCGGCCAACGCTTGTCCGAACCCGATCAGGGCCATGGCGATCCAATACGGGTTGGCGCGCCGGCGGGCGATGGCGAGGGTTTCCTCACCGACAACCACGGCCTCGAGATGTTGTCCGACGACGGGCAGGGTGAGGACGAGCCCGCAGCGGGCGTAGAGGGCGGAGGGTCGGTCCTCCGCAGCCAGCGGGGTGTAGACCTCCATGGCCAGCTCGGCACGACCGGCCAGGCTGTTGCCCATCCCTTCCAGGTAGCCCGACCAACCTGGAGCGAAGGAGTCGTATCTGGTGTCGAGTTCCAACTGGGCGCCGGCCCGGGCGTAGGCGATGCCGTCGTCGGCTCGTCCGGTCTGGTTCACCCGACTTGCGGCGATGTAGAGGCGGGGCAGTTGGCGGACGTCCGCGGCACGTGCCGCGTCCAGGATCTCCTCGGCCCAGCCCGTCGGCTCAAGGCGTGAGAGGGCGAACGCGAGCATTGCCGCATGTGCGGCGATGGCCGAAGCGACGTCGAGATCGTTTCCGTCGGTGGCCCATCGGAACCCGGCTCGTAAGTTGGCGAGTTCGGCGTCCACCCAATCGACCGCGGCGCGAAAGCCGGGTCCATCCCAGATCTCCCAATAGGCGATCGCCTGGGCCCCGTAGTAACGGGCATGGCGATCCCGGACCGCGCTGATGGTTCCCGATTCGGCGAGCCGGTCCTCGGCGAACTGGCGGATGGTTTCGAGCAGTCCGTACCGGGCGTGGCCGCCCGAGGATTGCGGCGTGGTGACGAGTGATTTCCGGACCAGCGAGTCGACCAGATCAAGCATCGTGTACTCGTCGAAGCGTTCACACAGATGGGTGATGGCGGCGATGTCGAACCCGTCGGCGAACGTGGAAGCATGCTGGAGGACGAGGCGTTCGTCGTCGTCGAGGAGCTCGTAGGACCACTGCACGGCGTGGCGCAGTGTCTGGTGGCGTTCCAACCCGCGGCGTGCTCCGGCAAGGAGACGGAACCGGTCGCTGAGGCGGTCGCGGACGTCGGTCGGGCTCATCGACACCATGCGTGCCGCGGCAAGTTCGATGGCGAGGGCGATCCCGTCGAGTCGGGTGCAGATCTCGGTGACTGCAGCCCTGTCCGCGTCGGTGTCGAGGACGAAGCCGGGTTTGACGGCGCGGGCCCGTTCGGTGAACAACTCGACGGCGGCTGACGTTGGTCCTGCCCGCACGTCGAGTGACGGGACGGGCCAGAGGTGCTGCGCTCCGACACGCAACCCCTCGCGCGACGTGGCGATGACCCTCACCGTCGATGAGCGGGCCAGGATGGCGTCGACGAGATCGGCGGCAGCGTCGATGACGTGTTCGCAGTTGTCAAGGACGACGAGTGACCGTCGACCGGCGAGGGCCTGGGCGACGCTTGCTGTGACCGTCATCCCGGCTTGCACGGTGATCCCCAACGCGGTGGCGACGGCGTCCGGCACAGCGGCGGGGTCACCGACCGGTGCCAGCTCGACGAGCCACACCCCATCGGGGAACTCGGACACCAACTCGGCGGCGACCTGGACGGCGAGGCGGGTCTTGCCGACCCCGCCGACTCCCGTCAGGGTCACGAGGTCATGTTCGCCGACGAGCCCGGCGAGTTCTTTCACTTCGAGGTCACGCCCGACGAAGCTCGTGGTTTGCCGGGGCAGATTCCCCGGTGTTGCGTTGACCGTCTTCACCGGGGGGAAGGTCGTGGCGAGACCGTCGGCGCGTACCTGGAAAAGATGCTCCACGCCCGAGAGGTCGCGCAGACGGTGTTCACCCAGATCCGACAGTTCAACGCCCGTGACGAGACTCGCCGTCGAGTTGCTCAACAAGACCTGGCCGCCGTGGCCGACGGCCATGACCCGCGCCGCCCGGTTCAACGCCGGACCGAAGTAGTCACCGCCGCGCTGCTCGGCTTCGCCGGTGGCGATCCCCATCCGCACCGGCAACCCCAACAACCGCTGCGCATCAATCGCCGCGTCGACAGCGGCACGAGACGAGGCGAACGCCGCGCAGACCCCGTCCCCGGTGTGCTTGAACAACCACCCATCACCACCCTCGATAGCGGACCGTAACACCTCGTCATGAGCCGCCAACGCGATCCGCATCGCGTCGGCATCGGCCTCCCACCGACGCGTGGAACCCTCGATGTCGGTGAACAGGAACGTCACCGTTCCCAATGGCCGCGTCGTGTCGCTCACGACGGCTCCGCCAGTTCGGATCGGACCGCCTCGATCTGGGCGTGGGCGTAGCGGACGGCCTCGGCGAGCTCCATGGCTGCGCCGGTGGCAACGCACTCGTCGAAGCGTGCGGAACCGAGGACGGTCCGAAGGTGATCGACGACATGCTGGAGGTCGACTGCAGCGACCGTGCTGCTGTGCCCAGTGGTGGTGCCGTACATGGTGGCGGCAAGTTCTGGCCGGCCGAACTGATCGAAGAACACCGCCAGCTCAGCGAGCGTCAGGGCGACGTTGCCGGCCGAGCCGGAGTTTTGGAACGAGTCGAGTGTGGCCTCGAACAGGTCGAGGCCTTCGCCGAGACTGCCCTGGAGCGCCTCCAATCGTGCGGCGTCGCGGGCAATGAGCGACTCCCACATCGTAAGTCCGTCTGCGCGGGTTTGGCGGAGCCCCTCTCGGGCCAAACCAAGTGCCCGAGCGGGATCGCTTTCGCGGTATGCCCGAACGTTCCCGCAAAACGCATACCCGATGAAATAGGGATTCTCGGCGGCGCGAGCCGCGGTCAGTGCCTCATCGGCGAAGACCGTCGCGTCGCGTGACCGCCCGACTGCGGGGAGCGAGAACGCGAGCCCACAGACACCGAGGAGGTGGCTTACTCCGGGCACGGCGGCCAACTCCGCATTGATTCCGAACCACTGTTCGATACGGCCGGAGAACAGATGTCCGAGGGCGAGGGTCACAAGACCGAACCCGGGGAGGTTCGGCACGTACCGCGGGTCTCGATCAAGGGCCACCGCGGTCTCGGCATGAAGGACCGCGAACTCAGGTCGGCCCGTCATCGAGCAATACGCTGCGGCGGATTGGAGCCGGGCCAACAAAGAGATGTCGGACGTAGTGGCTGCCGCCAGAATCTCCTCTGCCCACGCGACCGGCTCGAATCGTTGAAGAGCGAAGCCCAACACCACGGCGTGGGCGGCGATCGCTGCGGCGCTGTTCAGATCGTGTCGATCGGTGGCCCACCGGAACCCGGTTCGAAGGTTGGAGAACTCGATTCTGAGCCAGGCAAACGCTTCGAGTTGGCGCGGCGTTGGCCACAGTTCGTAGTTGGCGGTTGCCTGTTCGGCGTAGTAGTTGGCGTGGCGATCCCGGGCCTCGGTGATCGTTCCGGCGTCGGCGAGTTGGTCTTCGGCGAATTGGCGGATCGTTTCGAGGAGCCCGTAACGGTTGTGGTCCCCTGATTGCTGCGCGGTGACGAGTGACTTGCGGACCAATGAATCAACGTGGTCGAGGGTTGTGTATTCGTCGAAGTGTTCGCACAAGTGCGTGATGGCGGCGAGATCGAAGCCGTCCGCGAAAACCGACGCATGCTGCAATACGAAGCGTTCGTCTTCGTCGAGAAGTTCGTAGGACCATTGCACGGCGTGGCGCAGTGTTTGGTGGCGTTCCAGCCCGCGGCGAGCGCCTGAGAGGAGACGGAAGCGGTCGCCGAGACGGTCACGGACATCGGACGGGCTCATCGACACCATGCGTGCCGCGGCGAGTTCAATGGCGAGCGGGATACCGTCGAGTCGGGTGCAGATCTCCATCACCGCAGTCCCGTCGGTTTCGGTGTGCAGACTGAAGCCGGGTTTGACGGCGCGGGCGCGTTCGACGAACAGCCCGACTGCGGCTGAGGTTGCTCCGGCCCGGGTGTCGAGTGACGGGACCGGCCACAAGTGCTCGGCTCCCACGCGTAGTCCTTCGCGCGACGTGGCGATGATCTTGGTGGTTGATGAGCGTGTGAGGATTGCCTCGACGAGGTCGGCGGCGGCATCGATGACGTGTTCGCAGTTGTCGAACACGATCAACAGGTGCCGTCCGGCGAGTGCCTGGGCCACGCTCGCCGTCACGGTCATCCCAGCCTGCACGGTGATCCCCAACGCCGTGGCCACGGCATCGGGTATGGCCGCCGGGTCGCCGACGGGGGCGAGTTCGACGAGCCATATGCCGTCGGGGAACTCGGGCACGAGTTCGGCGGCGACCTGCACGGCGAGACGGGTCTTGCCGACCCCACCCACGCCCGTGAGTGTGACGAGTCGATGGGCACGGACGAGTTCGGTAAGTTCGCGTATCTCCTGGTCGCGGCCGACGAAACTCGTCGTCTGCATAGGCAGATTCCCCGGCACCGCGTTCACGGTCTTCAACGGGGGGAAGGTCGTGGTGAGTCCGTCGGCGCGGACCTGGAACAAGTGCTCCACACCCGAGAGATCTCGCAGACGGTGTTCACCCACGTCGAGCAGATCGACACCCGTGACGAGCCCGGCCGTGGAGACGCTCAGAAGAACCTGCCCGCCGTGGCCGACGGCCATCACTCGCGCCGCGCGGTTCAATGCGGGTCCGAAGTAGTCGTCGCCGCGTTGCTCGGCCTCGCCGGTGGCGATGCCCATGCGCACCGGCAGTTCAAGCAACCGCTGCGCAACAACCGCGGCGTCGACCGCGGCACGCGCC
>JANPDB010000159.1:0-9738 GCA_031431255.1 Acidimicrobiia bacterium
GTCGGACGATTTGTCGTGCTCAGCGCGAACGATGTGATCGGTGAACGGATGGCCGGAACGGCGATCCGGGCCTGGGAGCTGGCGCGCGCCCTCGGAGCCCATGTCCCGACCGTGCTGGCCTCGCCGAAGCCGGTCGGCCGCACCGACCCTGCCGTCGAGGTTGTCGAGTTCGCCGACCCCGGCGAGCTCCTCGCGCTCGTCGACCAGGCCGACGCCGTGCTGGTGTTCGGCTTCGACCTCGTGCGTTACCCGTTCCTCAAGCACACCCGGGCGCTGGTCGTCGTGGACCTCTACGACCCGTGGATCTACGGTTCACTCGAGCAGTACGACACGATGACCCGTGATGAAGCGGAAGGGGCCAAGGCCCACGAGATCGGCACCCTGAACGATCTGCTCGACGTCGGCGATTACTTCATCTGTGCGTCCGAGCGGCAACGTGACTTCTGGCTGGGGATGCTGGCCTCCCGTGGCCGGCTCGACAAGGCCGCCCACGAGCTCGATCCCCATCTCCGAAAGCTCATCGACGTCGTTCCCTTCGGCTGCCCGACGGAGCCCCCGGTGGTCCGCGTCGGCTCGGCCCTCCGCGGTGGCGCGTATCCCGGAATCGACGCCTCCTCGAAGATCGTGCTCTGGGGCGGCGGTACATGGGACTGGTTCGACCCGGTCGGTGTCGTCGACGCGTTCGTCCGCGTGCAGAAGGAGATTCCGGAGGCGCGCCTCTTCTTCATGGGTCTGGAGCTCGAAGGTCGGGGCGTACCGGAGATGCCGACGACGCGACGCCTCATTGATCACATTGACGCGCTCGGTCTCCGGGAGCGGAACCTTGTCGTGCTCGGACCGTGGCTGCCCTACGACGACCGCGGCGCCTTCCTCCTGGAAGCCGACGTGGGAGTGGTCGCGGCAAAGGCGATGGCGGAGTCGCGACTCGCCTGGCGGACGCGTTCCCTGGACCATTTCTGGGCCGGGCTCCCGACCATCACGACCGCCGGCGACGTGCTCTCCGATCTCGTCCACGATGCCGGCGCCGGGATCCGCATCCCCGCCAACGACGTTGACGCGCTCGTCGCGGCGATGCGTGATCTCCTCGGTGACGACGAGCGTCGTTCGGAATGCTCCCGGAACGCGCTTGCGCTCGCCGATCGATTCCGGTGGCCGACCGTCGTTGCCCCGCTGGTCTCGTTCGCGGAGGAGCCGGGGCCATGGCGGGCCGCACGGGCGGGACGCGGCCGTCTCGTCGGCGGTGGAAGCGGAGGGCGGGGCGTGGGCGGGGGAGTGGCGAGTGTCGAAGTGGCCCGTCTCTCGGCCGAGTTGGCCGACACCCAGAAGCATCTCGCCGCCGCTCGACGCAAGCTCGATGTGCTGAACAAGACCCCTATCTACCCGGCCTACCGCGCCCTGCAATCGGCGCGCGCCCGGTTGCGTGGCGGTCGGCCATGACGGTTGCTCCGGCGCGATCGTTGCCCGCCTCCGCCGTTGGGCGGCCGTCATGACGTCATTGTCGGAGATGGTGAACCGCCGGGAGCTGCTCACCAACCTCACGCTGCGCGAGCTTCGTGGCAAGTACAAGCGCACGGCCCTCGGCTGGGCGTGGTCGATGCTGAACCCGCTCTCGGCCATCGCCATCTTCAGCGTCGTGTTCTCGCTGTTTCTCGGCGGCATCCCGGACGTTGGAAATCCCAGCGGTCTGAAGAACTTCACGCTGTGGCTGACCTGCGCGCTTCTCCCGTGGAACTTCACCAACAACGGACTCCAAGCCACGCTGCCCTCACTGGTCGGCAACTCGAACCTCGTGAAGAAGGTGTACTTCCCTAGGGAGTTCATCGCCGCATCTTCGGTGTTGTCCTGGCTCGTGACCTTTCTCATCGAGCTCGGTGTGCTCACCGTGTTCTTTCTGTTCTTCGGTCAGATCGTGTTCCAGTGGCTGCCGGTCGTCCTGCTGGTGGTGCTGCTCCAGACAGCCTTCGTGCTCGGCCTCGCGCTGGTGTTCAGCGCGCTCAACGTCTACTTCCGTGACGTGCAGCACTTCGTCTCGATCGGGATGCAGGTGTGGTTCTACCTGACCCCGATCGTGTATCGGACGGCACTTGCCGACGATCGACTCGGCCCGGTCGGTGAGGCCGTCTATCGCCTCAACCCGATGATGCGCTTTGTCGACGCGTACCGGGACCTGCTCTACAGCCAGCGCTTCCCGCCGGCCTCGACGTGGATCGGTTGCGTTCTGGTCTCGGTCTTCTCCCTGCTGATCGGATGGGCCGTCTTTTCCCGTCTCGAACCCCGGTTTGCCGAGGAGCTCTGATGACGGAGACCCCGCTCCCGCCGCAGGGTTCGATTACGCAGCGACTCCAGACCAATCGCGGCATAGTCCACACCAACGAGCCGGTCATCACGGTCGACCACGTCCGCAAGAAGTTCCGCCTCTATCACGAGCGGAACAACTCGATCAAGGCGGCGCTCATGCGGCGGCGGGTCGCGAAGTACGAGGAATTCTGGGCCATCGATGACGTGAGCTTCGAGATCCGCCCTGGCGAGACCTTTGGGATCATCGGCGAGAACGGATCCGGGAAGTCCACGATGCTGAAGTGCATCGCCCGGATCCTCCGGCCCGATTCCGGCTCGATAGCCACACGCGGCAAGATCAGCGCGTTGCTCGAACTCGGTGCCGGGTTCCACCCGGAGCTCTCGGGTCGTGAGAACGTCTACCTCAACGGCTCGATCCTGGGGTTGGCGAAGCGCGAGCTCGACGCCAAGTTCGACGAGATCGTCGACTTCGCCGGGCTGAGCAAGTTCATCGACCAGCCGGTGAAGAACTACTCCTCTGGAATGTATGTCCGCTTAGGTTTCTCCATCGCCATCAATGTCGACCCCGACATCCTCCTCGTCGACGAAGTCCTGGCGGTCGGCGACGAATCCTTCCAACGGCGTTGTGCTGAGAAGTTCGCCGAGTTGCAGAACAACGGCAAGACGATCGTCCTCGTGAGCCATGCCATGGGACAGGTTCGGGCGCTCTGTGACCGGCTCGCGTGGATGAGCCACGGGAAGCTCGAGATGGTCGGCCCCGCCAAGGAAGTGATCGACAACTACCTCGGAGACGTGCACGTCGAGCGTTTCCGCCGTGGGCCGGGAGCGGAGGTCCGGTGGGGCAACGGGGCTGTCCGGATCGACGCCATCGAACTGCTCGTAGGTGAGGACCAGACCCCGGTTCTCACCGTCCGCCAAGGCGACCGGGTGACCATCCGTATCCGCTACACCGTCCCTGGCCTACCGGTCTCCCGTCCGGTGTTCGGCTTTGCCATCTACCGCAGCGACGGTGTGCACGTGACCGGGGTGAACTACCGCGAGCACGGGATGGTTCCCGATGAGCTGACCGGGTCGGGCGCCTACGACTTCATCGTTCCGAATTGGCCGGTGTTCACCGGAACGTTCGATCTGAGCGCGGCCGTACAGAACCTCACCTATTCCGAGACCCACGATTGGTGGCAGAACGCAGTGCGCTTCGAAACGGCGCCCGGCCCGTTCGTCGAAGCTGAAGGGGTGTTGATCCTTCCCGGTCAATGGGCGCACCGCACGCGGCTTCCCCGTTCGTAGGTTCAGAGCGTGGTCATTGCCCGGAGGTCGCGGGCCAGCGAGGCGAAGGTTTCAGCGACGTCATCGCAGCGCGACGGCGCGGCCGTCGATGCCAGGAGCACCCCGGTGACCCCGGGCACGGCAAGGAGTTCGCGTGACAGTGCGAGCGCAAGCGACCGACCCGTTTCCGCAACATCGTCAGCGGCCTCGATCAACTCCGCCCATCCCATTGGTATGCGCGCATTCGGATACTGCCTCCAGCGCTCGAAGTCATCGCGTTCGAGCACAACCGAGACGACCGCCATGAATGTCATCGAGTCGGCACCGAGAGACCTTGTCGATTCGACGAACGCGCCCACCTCGGCAGGCGAGGACGGTTGGTCGATCATGCATATGGACGCACCTGCCGCGGCTTTGTCGGCCGTGCGCATCGGCCGCAGCGCAACCGGCGGGGTGTGGGGTGATGCCGCGACGGAGACCTGAAGACCGGCACCGGCGGCGAGCGACGCGAGCCGCGTCGAGTCGAGGTCGAACACCGGCATTGCGTCCGGCCGATCCCCGCTGTACGTGTGGTTGCCGGTCACGCAATGGACACCGGCAACACCGATGTCGGCCAGCGCCAAGAGCTCGCTCTCCAACGCCACGCGATTCCGGTCGCGGGCATTGAGTCCCGGCCACGCGCCCAATCCCTCGTCCTGCACCAGCCGAGCGCGGTAGGACGGGGGAAGTCGTACGCGCATCCAGTTCGCGTCACCGAAGAGCACGGCGTCGACGGACCCGGCCAACCGGCGCGCCACCCGCCGGATGTCGGCCGAGGAGTTTGCGTCCTCCGGCAGCTCGCTCATGACGAAGGGCCGATTCGCCGCGCGCCCGGTCCCACCCGGTGCCGGTCGGCCGGGGTTTGAGGCACCGAGGCGGGGGGCGGTTTCGAGAAACACACACCTCGGCGGTCCACCAGCCGCGCTCGGCACCTCGCATGAGCCGTTTCCGCCGACATCGCCGCACGGTCCGTAGATCATCTTCTTCGGACACGTCGACACCGGCCCGCTCATCGGCCCGCCCGCTCTCGCAGCCGAGCGCGGGCGAAACGTTCGGCTCCTTTCGGATCGGCCACGACATAGCGGACGGAGTCGAAGAAGATCGGCTCGTCGGACCGATACCGAATGATCTCGATGTCGCTCCTTTGTCGCCGACGCGTCACCCGGCGGCGCGTCGTGAACACGTGCGGCAGCAGGACGAGGACCCCTCGGAGCGCGCGAAGTCCGGCAGCCGGATAGTGACGTCCGAGGACCGAACCTCGAAGTATCCCCAGGGTGCGGAGTGCGGCGACCCGTGCGGCCCGAGGAAGCTCGAAGAACATCAGCGCACAGAGCAGAAGGTTTCGCTCGGTGTGCTCGAACTTGAAGTCATAGGGACGCTCGCGGACGATGCCGGCCGACATCACGTGGCGGACGACGGCCCGCGGTTCAGTGACGACCCGGTAACCGAGCAACTGTGCAGACCAGCACCACGCGATGTCCTCGTAGTAGAGGAACAATTTCTCGTCGAGGGGGCCGACGGCGTCAGTCGCCAGTGCGCTACGACGGATCATCGCGGCCCCGAAGCATGCCCCGAAGACGTCGTCGGAGTCGTCGTACTGGCCGAGATCGGGTTGCCCCAGGCCGCGGTTCGCAGCTTCGGCGCGTCCGTTCACGCCGTTGCCGACTGCGTCGATCGTCGCTACCCCGTTCGCCGTTTCTTCCTCGTCGAGCAGCATCTTGGGAGCAATGGCGACGACGTCAGCGGGAGCCGTATCGAGACGAGCGAGGCACAGGGCGATTGCATCGGGGGCGACGTGGGCATCGGGGTTCAACAGGAACACCGCAGAGCAGTTCGGGCCGAGCGCCGCGACACCGGCATTGACCGCCGCGGCGAAGCCGTCGTTCGAAGCCCGCCGGATCAGCCGGGCGGGAGCGGCGACCTCCGGCACAATCGTCGATGCATTGTCGACGACCACGACATCGCACACGAAGACGGAGACGCCGTCGAACGAGTCCGCAACCGAGTCGAGACAGCGGCGCACCAGTTCGGGCGGGCTCTCGAACGTGACCACCACGACACCGACCCTGCCCGAATCAGCCACGGTGCGAATGTAGCGGGGCGCCACCGGCGCGGGAGGCGAGCGGTTGCACCGCGACGCCGGAAGCGCGCGGATCCCGCGGTGGCTCACCGCCGGCGCTACGGTCGTTCCTCGTGCTCCGAGTGGCGATTGACGCAACGCCGCTGATCGGCCACCGCACCGGAATCGGCCAGTTCACCGCGGGGCTCATCGATGCGCTGAACGGACAACCCGGCCTCGACACGGTCGAGTTCGCCATGACCTGGAGGGGCCGTGCATCGGGTGCCCGACCGCTGCCTGCCCGGCCCGCCCGGGCCGTGTGGCGACGCGTCGACTGGCCGCCCATCGAATGGTGGACCGGTCCTGTCGATGTCGTCCATGGAACGAACTACGTCGTGCCGCCGACCCGGCGTGCTGCAGCGATCGCCAGTGTGCACGACCTCACCGCGGTTCGGTTCCCGCATCTCTGCACGGCTGACACGTTGCAGTACCCCGGTCTCGTCCGGCGTGCGCTTCGACGGGGCGCCCAGATCCATTGCGACTCCCGCTTCATCGCCGACGAGGTGATCGAGTGGTCGGGGTGCGATCCGGCGATCGTCCATGTCATCCACCCGGGCATCGCGAGCATCGATGCCCACCGCCGCTCGGCCGGGCACGTGCCCCCCTTCGGAGGTCGGCCGTACATCCTCACGCTGGGCACCATCGAACCGCGCAAGGACCATGCGACCCTCTTGGAGGCGTTCGCTTCCGTCGCACGGGCGACCCCCGACCTGCTGCTCGTCGTCGCAGGCGCCGACGGGTGGGGGCGGTCGTTCGCGTCGATGCTTTCCTCGGTTCCCGAAGAGTTCCGGTCGAGGATCGTCCGGGAGGCCGACGTCGACGACGACCGCCGTGACACCCTTCTCGTCCATGCCCGTGTGCTCGTGTATCCGTCGCTCTACGAAGGATTCGGCTTCCCCCCGCTCGAAGCAATGAGTGTTGGTATCCCGGTGGTGGCCACGAACGCCGGTTCCCTTCCGGAGGTTCTGGGCGCAGGCGCCCTGCTCGCTGCGGTCGGTGATGCAGACGCACTCGCCGCGCACGTGATCAGCGTCCTCGACGACACCGCCGAACGGCGCCACCTCATCGAGCAGGGCCACATCCGTTCGGCCTCGTTCAGTTGGGCGAAGTGCGCGACCGAAATGGCCCGTCTCTACGGTGCTGTTGCACCGGGTGGTCGATGATGAAGGTCGGACTCGTCACCGAGCACCTGCGCCGCGCCACCCCCGGAGGCATAGGCCGCTACACCGCGTGTCTCCGTGACGCGCTCGAAGGTCGCAGCGATGTCGAGGTCGAGGGTGTCCAGGGACGACTCCCCACGGAGATCACGGCGCGGCTCTGGGCGTTCGGCGTTCCCCGCCACGCGGGCGTCGACGTCCTGCACGCCACCTCATTCGCGTATCCCCGAACCGTCCCGCGGGTGCCGATGACGGTCTTTGTTCACGATCTGCTCTGGCGTGGCGTCGGATCGGCATCACTGAACGCGCGGGGTCACCGATTCCACGAACGGGGGTTGTACCACGCGGCAAGGCGGGCCAGCCGGCTGCTCGTGCCCTCACACGCCGTTCGACGGGCTCTTGTCGACGAGGGGATCTCCCCGCACGACATTGTCGTCACCGGAGAGGGTGCCGATCACCTTCCCCTGCGCGAACGCCACGTCACGGGCAATGTGGTGCTGTCCGTCGGCACGCTCGAACCACGCAAGAACCTTCCCCGTCTGCTCACGGCCTTCGAGGAGGTCCGCCGGTCCTTCGGCGAGCCGCTGGTGCTCAAGCTCGTCGGTAGCGATTCCTGGCGCGGGCAGGCGGGTCTTCCCCGCGATCTCCCCGACGGCGTCGAAGCAATCGGTGAGGTTTCCGACGATCGTCTGGCTGAGCTGCTCTCGTCGGCATCGGTCTTCGTCTTCCCGTCGATGGGCGAGGGCTACGGGCTGCCGCCGGTCGAGGCGATGCGAGCGGGCGTCCCCGTCGTCTGCGCGCCGATGCCGTCCGTGCTCGAACGAGCCGATGACGACGCGAGTGGCCGGGCTCCCGAGGGTGCCGTGCCCTTCGAGGAGGTCGACCCAACAGACGTCTCCTCGATCACGGCGGCCTTACAGCGCGTGCTCGGAAGCGCCGATCGGCGATCGGAGCTGTCGGCCCTCGGATCGGCCTGGGTCCGCGATCTCACCTGGCATGACGTGGCGCAGCGCCACGTTGAGGTGTGGGAGGAGCTCCTATGAGTGGGACCGGGAGCGCTGCACCTCGGCTTCCTCCGACTGTCGTGCTCGATGTCTCTGCAGTCCATCCCTCCGCGGGCGGGGGCCATACATATGCGCACGTATTGACGCGTCATCTTCCGTCCGCCGGCATCGATCCTCTCTGCCTCACGAGCATCGGATCGTCGTCGGTCGAGTGGGATCAACGATCCGTGCTGCCGATCGTTCCCCGCCATCGGCTGCGTCGGTTGGCATGGGAGCAGACCTCCATGCTCCGGGCGCTCCACCGCCTTGCTCCCACGTCTCGGGTTCTCCATTCCATCCACTACACGATGCCCGAACACCCGAGGAGGGCCGGTCTCGCCCGGGTCGTCACCATCCACGATCTGACCTTCTTCACCCACCCGCTCGGTCACAGCTCGGTGAAACGCCGACTCTTCCGTCGGGCGATTGCCGTCGCCGCCCGACGCGCTGACCAGCTCATCTGTGTCAGCGAGGCAACGGCTCGTGAACTTCTCCGCAGCGTGGACGTGCGCGTCCCGGTCGAAGTCATCCCGCACGGCATCGACCTCGCCCGATTCACTGATGTCGAGCCCTCGCCCGGACACGATGCTGCGGTCCTTGCGAGTTTGGGAATTCAGCGTCCCTATATCCTCCACCTCGGCACCATCGAGCCGCGCAAGAACGTCGGTCGTCTGCTTCACGCCGCGTCGCGACTCGGGGGAGGCGAACCACCCGATGTCGTCCTTGCCGGTGGAGCCTGGGCGGGCGAACGAGAGAGCCTGCCCCGGCCATCGGGACTGCGTGTCCACCACCTCGGTGTCGTGCGTGATGCCGCCGTTCCGGCCCTGCTCCGAAACGCCCGTGTCGTCGCGTATCCGTCGCTGGCAGAAGGCTTCGGTCTGCCGGTCATCGAGGCACTTGCGTGCGGCGCGTCCGTGGTGACGACGCAGGGGTCGGTCATGGAAGAACTTGCTCCGAACGCGGTTGTGACGGCTGATTCACTGTCCGTTGACGCCCTCGTGGACGCGCTCGAGGTCGCGTGTGCCGGGCGCGGGCCCTCGCCCGAGGACCGCTTGGCCGCGGCGCGTCGCTTCGACGTCCGCGACTGCGCCGTTCGCCACGCCGCGGTCTACAACCGCTTCCTGTAAGTGTGGCGAACCATGGTCGATCGAGCGGGTGTTCGCGCGACCTACCCGAATGGCGGTGTCACGCCGCTAGGTTTGCAGGCGCATGCGAGTCTTCGTCACCGGCGGTAACGGGTTCGTGGGCACCCATCTCCTTGCCCATCTCGCAGCCAACGGTGACACGATCGAGGCGCCGCTGGCCGATGTTACGGACGTCGAGGCGATCACCGAGGCGCTCGCGTCGATGCCTGGCGGCCCGCCCGAGGTGATTTACCACCTTGCCGGGCAGGCGGACGTCGGCCGATCCTGGACCGACGTGTCGCTCACCTGGGCAGTGAACGCCATGGGAACGGTCAACCTGCTGGAAGCGGCGCGAGCGGTCGCTCCTTTGGCACGGATCATCGTGGTGTCGTCGGCCGAGGTGTACGGCCGGGTGCCTCCAGAGGATCTTCCCATCCGAGAAGACCGGCCGACCGCCTCGTCGTCACCCTACGGTGCATCGAAGATCGCCGCCGAGACGGCCGCTCGATTCGCTTCCGAGAACTTCGGGCAACGCGTGATCGTCGCCCGCCCGTTCAACCACATGGGTGTGGGGCAGTCACCGGGGTTCATCCTTCCGGCCGTCGCCCGTCAGATCGTCGAGGCGGAACGTTCGCACAGCAGCGTGATCATGCTCGGCAATCTCGATGCCCGACGGGACATGACCTCGGTCG
>JANPDB010000160.1:0-9010 GCA_031431255.1 Acidimicrobiia bacterium
GCCGGCGACGCGCCCGACACGATGGAATACGACGAGGACGACGAATGGTCACGTTTCTTGCACACCAGTCCGTCGCGTTTCGGACGGCCGGAGATCGTCGTCGTTCTCGATGCACGTGCGGAGACCGTTGCGAAGAACGATGGGAAGCCTGTCGTCGATTGGGGCATTCCCGTTGAACTCCCACCGCGCGCGCTTGAAGAACTGTTCCCGAGGTCCGACGCCCATCCGGTGATCGTTCTGAACGGGGTAGTTCTCCACGCGCCCGGCGAGATGGACCTGGGTCGCTCAAGCCGTCTCGCGTCGCGGGCACAACGCCGAGCGCTCCGCTCGCTCTACGCGACCTGTGCCGTGCCAGGATGCGCGGTGAAGTTCGATCATTGCAAGCCCCATCACGTTCACTTCTGGGAAGAAGGCGGACCGACCGATCTCGGCAATCTTCTCCCCCTCTGCAGCATCCATCACCACCGAGTGCACGACTGCGGCTGGAAGCTCACGCTCCTCCCGAACCGCATCCTCACGATCACCTATCCCGACGGAGCTGTCCAAACCACCGGCCCACCCCTCCGCCTCCAACCCGCCTAGCCAGCCAACTTCCCCCTTTCCCCCCGAAACAGCACTCCCCCACGTGTTCCTTGACAACCAAACCCAGGCCCGGTCATCAAGTTGTTGATGGTTTCTTCCTGCTCACGTCAGCGCCAAGCACAACCAAGGAGCGGGAGGGGTGGCGCCGGGAAGGGGCCCGCCGAGGAACGGAGACCCGGTGCGACGGAGGAGCACAACGGGCGAGTACCGCAGAGTGGGAAGCATCCCGGTGACAGGACCCCGGAAGCGGTCGCCGCGACCGACGCTCCCCGGCGACAGGACCCCGGAAGCGACCACCCGACAGCAGGGTCCCCGCTGACAGGAACCAGCCGCACATCGACGACTACCGGACCGACCCCAGATTGGAGTTGAGCGGCACGTCGGGCGGTGATCCGGCCGCCGGAAGGGTGATCGTCCCGTCCCGGAAGGCCTGCTGTTGCGCGGCGTGCTCACGGAGTCGACGACGCGTGCGGAAGAGCTTGGGGGTGAACGACGCAACCTTGCGATCCGACGACCAATGGGCCGGGGGCGCGGACACCACGGTGGTGAGACGGACGAGGGTGGTGTCGTAGTTGACGCGCCAGCCGCAGAAGTCCGCCCAGGCCCGATCGTGGTCGGCCTTGAGCGGGACCCCGGCGGCTTCGAGTTCGAAGTACATGAGGTCGAACTCGCGCCGGGAGATGCTGATCGGATCGGTGGGTTTCGGATCGTCGTTGTGGGGAATCATGAAGTAGTCGGCGATCCGACGCAACGACAGGAAGCCGGCCCGAAGACAGAGCGCAGCCTCCGCAGAGCGCTGCACGTCGAGAACGCTGAGCGACAGCGCGGCGCTGTCGAGCACACACCCTGCCGCGGTGATCCATGACCGATCCGCTCGGGGCGAACGGAAGAAGTTCAGGGCGGCAAAGTTGGTATGGCTCTCCTCGACCTCGACGAACCAGTCCTCCCAGCGGCTGAAGACCGCAGGCAGCGTTCCCAGGCCGCCGACGAGGTTGAATCGCACCAGCATGGTCACCGGCGAGGGCGGCATGCCCGCGCGGGATTCGAGAAGGCCCACCAGCACCTCGCGTTTGGAGAACGCGGCGTAGATCGCCGGGAGGTAGGAGATCAACAGCGCGACCACGATGAGCCCTATGGATGCCTGGGCGAACGAAGACACGGCAGCGGGGCCGTTGCGGCGGAACATCACGCCGAGCGTGAGCATCGACGAACCGCTGACGTAGAAGGCGTCGCCGACCGACTTCGGGTCGAGCGCCCAGTGGACCCCGGCAAAGCCGACGATGATCAACGTCACCCAGACGATCGGCATCAGAACAAGAGCGAGCGGCGCGTAGAGCGCAAGGCGTTGATCCCGCTTCGCCCACGGAAGAGTCGGTCGGGCATACAGCTTCATCCCGCCGCGGACGACCGTGAACACCGTCCGGGTGATCTTCTGCGACGTGCCCTTGGGGACGACCACGAGCTTGATCGCCGACATGAACGTCGACAGCGCCGCCCAGACCCCGATCAGGCCGACGATCACGCGGAAGATGATGGCGGCGGGCGACGAGGAATCCACGACCATGATTGTGACCCGAAACCGGCGTCCCAATAGCGTTCACCCGGCCCTACCCGCAATGAGGATCAGATGATCGAGCACCACATTGACATCGCTACCACCGACGGAGCGATGAACACCTTCATCTCCCACCCCGAGGAGGGTGGAGCCCATCCGGTGGTCTTCTTCTTCATGGATGCGCCGGGCAAACGCGAGGAGCTCCACGACATGGCGCGCCGCCTCGGCACTGCCGGGTACTACGTGATCCTTCCCAACCTCTACTACCGGTCCGTTCGGGAGTTCAACATCTACTCCGGCGATCCGGCGCAGGACCGGCCGGCGATGAACGCCCTCATGAACGGGCTGAGCGACGACATGGTGGCCCGAGACACCGAGGCGCTCTTCGCCCACATCGACGCCGACCCGGCGGCGAAGTCGAGCCATGTCGGTTGCATGGGCTACTGCATGAGTGGACCGTTCTCCTTTGCGATGGCGGGGATGTTCCCGGACCGGATCCGGGCGGCGGCATCGCTCTACGGCGTGCGGCTGTTCGGCGAGGGATCCCCCGCCCATCTCGCTGCGAAGGTGAAGGGCGAGCTCTACTTCGCCTGCGCCGAGACCGACCAATACGCACCCACGGAGGTCATCGACGGGCTCATCGACCATCTCCGAACGACCGGCACAAACGCCCGCGTGGAGTGGTACCCCGGAACCCACCACGGCTTTGCGTTCCCGACCCGCGGCGCCGTGTACAACAAGGAAGCCGCCGAGCGGCACTGGGAGCGACTGCACGCACTTTTCGCCCGCAACCTCCGGTGACGGTACGAAGAGGCCACACATCAGCCCATGTCGACGGCGACTTCATGATGGGCAACGCGCATCGGTAGGGTGCGTCCATGGACTTTGACCTACCTGCCGACGATGATCCACGCCGCGTCGCGGTCCGGACCTGGCTGGCGGCGAACCCGACGCCGACCGGCCGCCAACTGGCCGAGGCCGGCTACGTCGCGCCGCACTGGCCGACGCCGTATGGTCTCGGCGCCGACCCGGAGCACCAGCTCATCATCGACGAAGAGCTCCGGCGGGCCGAGATCCGCCGGCCGAGCAACGCCATCGGCATCGGGTGGGGCGGCCCAACGATCCTCTATGGGGGCACCGAGGAGCAGAAGAAGCGCTTCCTCCCGGGGATCCTCTCGGGCGAGGAGTTCTACTGCCAGCTCTTCTCCGAGCCAGACGCGGGTTCCGACCTCGCGTCGCTGGGTACACGCGCGATGCGCGACGGCGATGACTACATCATCAACGGGTCGAAGATCTGGACGTCGGGCGGTCACCACGCCAAGTTCGGCATCCTCATCGCGCGTACGAATCCCGATGTCTCCAAGCACCGCGGTGTGACCTACTTCGTCCTCCCGATGAACCTCCCCGGGGTGACGATGACACCCATCATCGACATGACCACCGCACACTCGTTCAACCAGGTGTTCTTCGACGACGTCCGTCTGCCGGTCGAGTACCGCATCGGCGAGGAGGGTGACGGCTGGCGGCTGGCGAAGGTCACGCTCGGCAACGAGCGGGTGTCGCTGTCGGGCGCCGGTTCCCTGTGGGGCACCGGCCCGAGCGCCTATGACCTCCTCGAGCTCGTCCGCAAGCAGGGTGGAGTGACCGATCCCGTGATGCGCGATCGTCTCGCGGCGCTCTACATCGAGGCTGAGACCCTGCGCCTGATGAGACTACGTACGCTTACTTCCACATTGAAGGGACGCGAGCCCGGGGCCGAGGCAAGCGTTCAGAAGCTGCTTGCCGACGAGCACGGCCAGCACGTCATGGAGATGGCCAAAGAGTTCGTCGGTGCCCATGGCATGCTCTCGGGATCGGGCCCGAGCGGCGCTCTTCCGGTGTCGGCAGGAGGCACCCCGACCGAGGTCAACTTCGCCAAGGGCCTCTACCCCGATGTGGAGCCGGTGTGGCACTACGGCTACCTCTTCGCTCCTGCACTCACGATCGGCGGAGGCACCTGGGCGGTGCAGCGCAACATCGTGGCCGAGCGGGCCCTCGGACTCCCCCACGACATCGACGTCGAGAAGGGCAAGTCCTGGGCGGAGAACCGCCGGGGCTGAACGTCTCGGCGCGCAGAGTTGGTGCACCTGGTCGCTCCTGGAGCGGGCGAACGCACCGACCCTCCGGGTCGCGCCGAGCCTCAACAGCTGAGGCGGTGCGGCGAACGAAAGTCACCGACGGCGCTAGCGGTCGTCGACGTGAGCGGGGCCGTAGAGCGGGTCGTTACCGGTGATCGCCGCCCAGCGGCGCGTGCCGAACTCGAAGTGCCACCACTCCTGCTGGAGCACCACAAAACCCTGTTCCCGCATGGCCCAGAACAGCATCCGGCGCACCGCCCGGTCATTCTCCCGGGCGCCGTCGGGTTGGCGTTGCCCGGTCTCGAAAAAGTCGGCATGGGCCTGGTCGGTGAAGTCGTCGTACCCTCCGCCGGGGGCGAGCGCGATGCCGTCGACGGTGAGCGTGAGGTCGACCGTCCCACCGGTGAGATGGGGCGGCGGCGTGGTCGGGTCGGGGTCAGGCGGTGAAACGAAACCTGGGGGAAGGTCATGGCCCCGGTACGCCGCGTCGAAGAGCTCGGCCTGGAGATCGAGCGGCCGCCACGCGTCGAACACTGCGAGACCGAATCGATCGGGCAGCGCGTCGGCCACGGCGGTCAATCGGTCGTAGGCGCTCGACCGCATGAGGGTGACGGGGCGCGCCTTGCTCCAGCCGGCGTGCCAGTAGTTCCCGAGCGTGCGGATGCGTCGGTGCGCCACCATGACGAGCGGTTCGTCCACGGGATGGCTCACCGGAGCAACGGCCTCCGGTTCGATCAGCTCCGGAAGGGGGGCCTGCTCATCGAACTCGATCCCGAGGTCGGCCATGACCGCGGACACGGCAACAGTCGTGATCGGCCGATCGAAACGAGGGCCGTGGTGTTCTGGCACCGCGCTCATGCCCGGGAGAGATCGAGCACGCTGCCGATGCGGGTCATGTAGTCAGCGGCGGTGTGGAGATCGAGGACGGGGAGCATGAACTCCTCGATGCCGAAGCGGTCATGGAGCTCCCGGATCTGTTGGGCGCACGCTGAAGCGGACCCGGAGATCACAAATGGGAGAACCCACTCATCCTTCACCAGACGTCCCGCGGCCTCGAGCCCGTCGGCCATCGCATCGCGTATGGCGAGGCGATCCGATTCGCCGAGGCCGATCCGCTCGCGGACCTCGGGCTGCGAATCGACCAGCCGATAGGTCATATGTGGACGAACCATATCGAGCGTGTCGTCGTCGGTGACGACGAGTGTCGAATAGCAGATGCGCGGCACGTTGCCGCTTCGGGTCGCTCCGTCTCGCACCAACTGGATCGCATCGCCGATCACGTCGTGGTGCAGGAAGTCCAGCATCACCCCGTCGGCGATCTCCCCACCGAGGGCAAGCATCCTCGGTCCACGCCCGGCGAGCCAGATGGGTATGTCGGATCGGCTGAACCCCAATGACGCGTTCGTCAGCGACCCGACAGACGATTGCGACGTGACAGGGCCACCGGCAAAGAGACCTCGGCACATCGTGATGAGGTCACGGACCGCGGAGAGGGGCCTGGAGCGATCGACACCGAGGGGTCCAAGCGTGAGGCTCCCACCGGCTCCGACGCCGAGGAACGCCCGACCGTTCGAGAGCTCATCGAGACTTGCGAGCGCGGCCGCCGTCGTGGCGGGGTGTCGGGTGTAGGCGTTGGTGATGCCCGGACCGACCTCCACCCGCAGCGTTGCCAAGGCGATCGCGGTGAGGGTCACGTACACGTCGCGGGTGGCCAGCCCTTCGTCGTAGACCCAGCAACGGTCATACCCGAGCCGTTCGGCGAGGACGGCGAGTTCGACGATGTCCGCCACCGGCGCCTCCGGCATCAGGTTCACACTCGTACGCAGCGCCACTTCCACATCACGACCGTAGTTGGTCGCGCGCTACCGTCACTGTCGTGCACGTGCGCCATCCCGCCCGACCCGGCGCTCATCAGCGGGCCGGACTCCCGATGGAAGGCGCACGAGCGTGAGCGAGGGCGAAGCGATCGATCTCGACGTCGACGGGACGGTCGTGCGGGTATCGAACCCGAACAAGGTGTTCTTCACCGGGATCGGCGCAACCAAGCTGGATCTGATCTCGTACTACCGGTCGATTTCCGAGCCGCTGATGCGTACCGTGCAGGGACGGCCGATCACGATGGAGCGCTATCCCGACGGGGCGAGCGGCAAGTCGTTCTACCAGAAGCGGGTGCCAACCGGCCCGGAATGGTTGGTCACGACAGAGGTGGCGACCGTGAACGGAACCCCATCCGAAGCGCTGGTCCTGGCCGACATGGCCCACGTGGTCTACGCCGTGAACCTCGGTTGCCTCGGATTTCATCCGTGGCCGTTCCTCGCCGCCGACCCTGTGCACACCGATGAGTTGCGCATCGATCTCGATCCGTCACCCGGCGTCACGTTCGACATGGTGCGCGAGGCGGCCTTCCTCACGCAGGCGCTGTTGCAAGAGATCGGCATCACGGGCTTCGTGAAGACAACCGGGAGTCGCGGATTACATGTGTACATACGGGTGCGTGAACGCGTCGATTCCTACGCGGTGCGGGCCGCGGCGGTCGCCTTCGCCCGAGAGCTGGAGCGTCGCCATGCCGATCTCTGTACGGCTGCCTGGTGGAAAGAAGAGCGCGGCGCGAGGGTATTCGTCGACTTCAACCAGAACGCCCCGCACAAGACGGTGTTCGGCGCCTGGGCAGCCCGACCCCGCGTCGGCGGACAGGTCTCGACCCCGGTCACGTGGGAGGAGCTGGCGACGATCGACCCCGACACGCTCACCGTCGAATCGGTGCCCGAGCGGGTCAAGACGCTCGGAGACCCGTGGTTGACGATGAACGGCGCGCCGCAGTCGATCGAACCCCTCCTCGAGTGGTCTGCCCGGGACCTGGCCGCGGGACTGGGCGATGCTCCGTGGCCGCCGGTCTACCCGAAGATGCCGGGAGAGCCGTCACGTGTGGCCCCGAGTCGGGCCAAGCGACCGAAAGACGTCACGGCCGCACGCCCGCCAGTAACTCGGCGACCACGTCGTAGCGACGGAACGACGGAATGAAGTAGACGCCCTGCACGAACGGGCGGATCTCCTCCAGGAGTTCGGCAGCGATCCGCTGACCTTCCCCACGACCCTCATCCGGTGCACCGGCCATGCGTTCGACGACGGCCTCGGGCACACTCATCCCGGGCACCTCGTTCTTCAAGAACACCGCGTGGCGGACGGAGGCGAGCGGAAGGACGCCGCACAGCAGCGGCAGCGTCAGCGGCCCGTAGGTGTCGGTGAAGTGGGCGATGAAGGCCTGTGCCCTGTCGGGATCGAACACCGGCTGGGTGAGCGCGAACCCGGCGCCGAAGTCGATCTTCCGCTTCAGCAGCTTGGCCTCGGCCGCCACGTCCATCGGCGTGAGGTTCAGAGCGACGCCGACGAAGAACGAGCACGGCGACCCGATCGAGGTACCGGCGCCGTCGAGACCGGCGTTGAATTGCTGGGTGATGAGCTTCACCAGGCCCGTCGGCACGATGTCGTGATGGTCGAATGCCTGGGGGTAGTCGCCGATGCTGGCGAGATCGCCCATGGTGACGAAAAGCGTCCGAACATCGAGGGTGTGCGCGGCAAGCAGGTCGCCCTGGACGCGCAGGAGATTGCGGCCCCGAACCGGGAAGTGGAGCACGGGCTCGAGACCCGTTGACTGCTGCACCTTGATCGATGCGGCGAGTCCCGTCATGCGCATGCGGGCCATCGGCGTGTCAGAGATGTTGAGCGTGGTCGCGCCGGCGTCGCGCAACCGGAGCGCGTGCGCTTCGAGGGTGCTGGTGTCCGAGCTCTTCGGCGGCTCCATCTCCACGGTGGTGACGAACCGGCCGGCACGAAGATGACGGGCGAGAGCCGGTTCGCTGCGCACAGGCGCCTCGACCGCTACCGCAGCAGGCTTGCGAACGTGGGCGGCATGAGCCGATATCCGACGACGACCGGTTGTGCGGGCGGCGTCGAGCGCCCGCCTCACTCCGCGGATGTGGTCCGGTGTCGTACCGCAACATCCTCCGATCAGACGGGCGCCCGATGCCAGGAACTGTTCCGCGTAGTCAGCGAAGTAGTCCGGTGGTGCGGGGAAGTAGAGGCGCTCGCCGCGACTCTCGGGGTACCCCGCATTGGGCATGGCCGAGAAAGCAATCGGAAGCGCGTTCGACCCGGCCTCAGCCTCGGAGTACCGCAGCAGCACTTCGTGAACACCACGGGGACCGGTCGAGCAGTTCGCCCCGATCACATCGGCGCCGGCGGCACGGAGCCGTCCCACGGCGGTCTCCGGCACGACCCCGCCCAGCGTCCGCACCTCGCGGGTGAAGCTCATCGACGCGACGAGGGGAAGTGCACAGAGTTCCCTGGCAACGCCGATCGCGAGCTCGAGCTCGGCGAGGTCGGCAAACGTCTCGAGCACGAGGAGATCAACGCCGGCGTCGGCCAGTGTTCCGATCTGCTCCATGTAGGCGGCTCTCGCATCTTCCGGGGCGAGCGGTCCGAGCGGGCTCAGCCGAGCGCCCGTCGGGCCCACCGAACCGGCCACGAAGACGCTTCGGCCGGCCTCATCTGCGGCCTGCCGGGCGAGGCGTACTCCGGCGGCGTTGATGTCGACGGTTCGGTTCGCCATCCCCCAACGGTCGAGGTGAATGGCGGTGGCCGAGAACGTGTTCGTCTCCACGACGTCGGCGCCGGCCGCCACGAACGCACGATGAATGTCGAGGATCACGTCAGGTTGGGCGAGGTTGAGGCTCTCGAAGGACTGCTCGAACCCAAT